>NZ_AVOF01000172.1:0-7070 GCF_000465935.2 Pseudomonas sp. EGD-AK9 | reverse complement strand
GCATGTTGACGGAGACCGCCTGCAGGCCGCCGAGATCGGCCGCGCCGGAGCGCTGCGCCGGGGTTTCCGGCAGGCCCAACGGGCGGAACTGGGTAGCGTCGCTGTCGCCGCCATTTGCGGGGGCCGGGCTGGCGGATAGCGCGTCCAGCGCCTGGATCAGCGCGGCGGCATCGGGGTAGCGATCGGCCGGGTCCTTGGCCAGCAGGCGCGACAGAATCGGCTGGTAGCGGCCCTGGGCAATCGGCAGCTCAGGCAGCGGCTGAGTCAGGTGGGCCAGCGCGGTGGACAACGAGTCGGCGCCGACATAGGGCAGCTGGCCGGTGAGAATCTCGTAGAGCACCACGCCCAGCGCATAGAGGTCGGCGCGGCCGTCGACCTGCTGGCCGCGCGCCTGCTCCGGGCTCATGTAGCTGGGCGTGCCGACGGCGAAGCCGGCCTGGGTGAACTGGGTGCGATCTTCCAGCGACTTGGCGATGCCGAAGTCCGACAGCACCGCGGTACCGTCGGCGCGAAACAGGATGTTGGCCGGCTTGACGTCGCGGTGCACCAGGCCCTGGGCATGGGCATAGCCGAGCGCCGAGGCGATCTGGCGCAGGTACTGGATGCCTTGCTCGGCGCTCAGCCCGGCGGCGATGCGCTCCTTCAGCGTGCCATTGGGCAGGTACTCCATGGCCATGTAGTAATGGCTGCCGACGTTGCCGATGTCGTGGATGGTCACAGTATTGGGGTGGGACAGCCGCGCCAGGGTCTTGCCCTCGCGCAGGAAGCGCTCGCAGAAGCTGGGGTCGGCGGCCAGCGCCGCGGCCATCACCTTGAGCGCCACCTTGCGCTCCAGCGAGCGCTGGGTCGCCAGGTAGACCACGGCCATGGCGCCGTCGCCCAGCTCGCGCTCGATCTCGTACCCGGGGATGTCGATATCCATGAATTACTGCGTCCTTCAATAGGCTTTGACGACAATGGCGGTGATGTTGTCCGGCGCGCCGCGGGTCAGGCCCAGGTGCACCAGGCTGCGCACCATCTCGTAGGGGGCGACGTGGCCGAGCACCTCCTGCAGCTCGTGTTCCTCCACGGTGCGGGTCAGGCCGTCGCTGCACAGCAGGAAGCAGTCGCCGGGCAGCACCTCGAGCTGCACCTCGGCCAGTTCCAGGCGCTCCTGGGCGCCGACGGCGCGGGTGACGATATTGCCCATGGGGTGTTCGCGCGCCTCGGCCTCGCTGAGCAGGCTGCTGTCGATCAGTTCCTGCACGTAGCTGTGGTCGTGGCTGATGGCCTGCAGCGCGCCGTCGCGCAGGCGGTACAGGCGGCTGTCGCCGGCCCACAGGCAGGCGGCCTGGCTGCCGCGGGCGACCAGCAGCACCAGGGTGCTGCCCATCATGCTCACGCCGCGGCGCCGGGCCTCCTCGCGCACCGCCTGGTTGACCTCGTCGAGGCTGTCGCGCAGCGCCTGCACGTAGTCATCGAGCCGCTGCGCCGGCGCCACCCGGCGCAGGCTGTCGACGATCAGGCTGCTGACGAAATCGCCGGCGGCGTGGCCGCCCATGCCGTCGGCCACCGCCCACAGGCCGACCTCCTGGGCGTCCAGGCAGGCGTCCTCGTTGACCTGGCGGACCATGCCGACATGGCTGTGGCTGGCGGACTGGTACTGCTCCACTGCGGCTGCGCTCATCATCGGCCCTCGCTCTGCAACTGCGCGGCCAGGCCGGGCGCAGGCGAGACGTCCGCCCCCAGCAGCAGGCCGCTGAACGCCTGCGCGGCCGGCATCCCGGCGCAGCACAGCAGGCCGGCGGCGACATGCTCCGAGCCGCGCCCCCACCACAGACTGGCGCCTTCGCAGGTGAGCTGGGCCAGCACGGCCAGGCGCTCGCCCGGGCTGGCCACGCAGAAATGCATCTGCCGAAACCCCGGCGTGCGCGGCATGCGCCGGCCGTAGGACGGCGTGTCGAGGGCGGCCACAGCCGCCTCGAAGGCCTCGAACTCGCTGCCCTCTTCCAGCGTCGCCAGCAGCAGGTTCTCGACCTGCTCGTACCAGGCGTCCGGGCCGCCGAGCAGCGAACCCAGGTCGGCATCGGCGTCCAGCAGGCAGGCGACGGTCAGCGGGAAGTAGCGGCCGACCCGGTCGACGCTGGGCATCATCACCCCGGTGACCGCCTCGTTGCCGATCAGGCCCGGGGCCAGGGCGAAGCGCCACAGCGGGCTGACCAGGTAGGCATCCAGCCAGGCCGGGCCCAGCTCCTGCTGGCTGGTGGCGATACCGCTGGCCAGCCAGGCGTCCCAGGGCTCGATAAAGCTGCTCGGCAGGCCGCGGTGAAGAAAGTCGCCGCGACTGGCCAGCTTGCCGTAAAAGCCCGCCGTCATAGCCGCTCCGGCAGGCTGAAGCCGGTCAGCACGCGGCTCTTGAACGGGTTGAAGGCGCTGCTGGCGCGCAGTTCGCAGGCCACGCTGGCGTTGTCCACGCGCAGGCGCAGGGTGAAACGGTCCGGCGAGGCGCCCGGGGTCAGGTCGGACTGTTCCAGCAGGCGGAACCAGGCCCAGGGCCCGTCCAGGGTCAGGCCGGAGCGGCCGGCGCTGGTCGGCGGGGTGATCGACAGGCGCACCACGCCCAGGCTGTTGGGGCTCGGCCACTGCATGGCCACCGGCCGGCTGGGGCCGTGGTCGTAGGTCATCTGCTGGCCGTCCAGATCGAGGATGAACTGGCTGATCGCCGCGTCCATGGCCACCGGCTTGAGCTCGAAACGCACGGTGGGCTGCACGCCGCCGGAGCGGAAGAAGGCATCGCGGATCGCCGCCGCGCGCTGGAAGGTTTGCAGCACGCCGCCGCCTATGCCCAAGCGCTCGGCCGCCCCCGGCTGCCAGCGCCAGGTGGTCGCCGAGGTGTCGACGTAGGGCTGCAGGTATTTGCGGAAGTAGCTGTCCATCACCCCGCCGACGCCGAAGAAGTTGCCGAAATCCTCCAGGGTGGCGTCGCGCGTGCTGCCGCTGTCCAGCGGGTAGCGGCCGGCCAGCGACTGGCGGTAGACGTTGACCACCTCGGCCACCCAGGCCGCGTTGAGCTGGCTGCGGATACCACCCATCATGCTGTTGGTGGTGGCGTTGACCACCGAGTTGACCAGGTTCTGCACCAGCGGCGGCTGGCGTTCGCCGGCCAGCTTGACCCGCTGCGCCGAGGCCACCGCCTGGTTCTTCGCCTCGCCCAGCAGGGCATCACCGCTGGCGCCGCTCATGGCGCTGAGCTGCACGTAGAGCTCGTTGAACTGGGCCAGCAGGTCGTCGATGGGCGCGCTGTTGCTGCCCTCGGGCTTGCGCACCAGGCTGTTCAGCTCGTTGAAACGGGCGGTGATCGGATCCACCTGCGGCGCGGCCTGTGCCTGGTTCTGCGGCGTCTGCCCGACCAGCGAGCCGAGCTGCTGCTTGAGCTTGTCCACCGTGCCGTCGGCGGCCTTGAGCTTGTCGGCGAGCAGGCGGTCTTCCTGCTGCAGGTCGGTCTCCCGCGCCACCGCCTCGAGCAGTTGCTTGAGCGGCGAATTGGGCCCGGACAGCACGCGCATCACGTCGGCGGCCTGGGCCACGCTGGTGATGGCGACGAAATCGACATCGCCGAGCAGGCTTTCCCACTGGCCGAGAAAGTCCTGGAAGTACAGGTTGCGCACCTCAAGGGCCAGGCTGGCGGCGTCCTGGTTGTCGCTCAGCGGCCGGCCCAATACCCACTGCTCCTCGGCCAGTGCGCCGGACTGGCTGAGGCTGGCGACCATGAACACCTGGCGATAGCCGCGGTAGGTGTAGAAGCCGCTGAGCGGATCGTTCAGCGGCTTGCCGCTCTTGCGGGTGAACACCAGGGCCGCGTCGCGCCCGGCCGCTTCGCTGATACGAAAATCCGCCAGGCCGTCGGGCAGCGGTTGCCGCTTGACCCGGTTGTACACCCGCTGCGCCACCGACATCTGCTGCAGCTGACGGCGCAGGTCCTCGATCAGGTTCTCGTCCAGGCGCGCCGGTGGCGGCTTGCGCGCGAACAGCGCATCGAGGTGCTCAGCGAGCGCCAGGCGCTGTTCGGGGGCCAGGTCGCGCGGCAGGCTCTGGTCCCAGTCCAGGTTGATCCAGGCCTTGATGAAGTCCGCGTCGTACTGCTCGGCGCTGGCCAGCATCAGGTAGGCCTTGAGCCCTTCGTAGAGGAAGTCGGAACTGCCGCCGCTGCGCAGCTGTTCCTCGATGCGGGTCAGCAGCCGCGGCGCCATCACCGCGATCAGCAGCTTGCGGTAGACGCTGCTGGCCTCGGCGCCGAGCATGTCGCCCTGGTACAGGCCGAAGCCCTCGGCCCAGGACGGCGGATTGTCTGCCACGTGGCGAATGGCGTTGAGCAGCGGCAGCACCGCCAGTACCTCGCGCTGCGCCGGGCTCAGGGCCTCCAGCTGGCCCTTGAGCGGCGCCACGCGGGCGTCGACCTCGGCGATATAGGCCTGGTTGGCGTTGTAGCTGGCCAGCCAGACGCCGGCGACCGCGACGAACAGCAGTACCGAGGCGGCCAGGGCGCCACGGGTGATCCACTTGCGCCGACGCTCCACCTTGGGGTTGGCGCCGACCAGCCCACGCTCGCCGAAGGCCACCTCGCGGAACAGCCGCTCGATGAAGTAGCTGCGCCCGGTGCCGGTCTGCCGCGCCAGCTGCTGACGATCCAGGTTCATGCTCTGCGCCATGGCGCCGATCAGGCGGTCGATGGGGCTGCCTTCCTGGGTGCCGCTGGTGAAATAGACGCCGCGCAGCAGCACCCGCTCTTCATAG
This sequence comes from Pseudomonas sp. EGD-AK9, assembly GCF_000465935.2. Classification (NCBI taxonomy): domain Bacteria; kingdom Pseudomonadati; phylum Pseudomonadota; class Gammaproteobacteria; order Pseudomonadales; family Pseudomonadaceae; genus Pseudomonas; species Pseudomonas sp. EGD-AK9. Next base: position 2,297 of record NZ_AVOF01000172.1, on the reverse strand, counting down.
GGATTGGGTTTGAACACGCCGTCGAGGAAGCTCGCGAGGTTGTCGCGCAGCGCGGCGAACTGCTGCGGGAAGCCGTAGATCAGGTCGCGCCGGTTGGGGTCGCGCTCCTGCTGCAGGCGCTCGACCAGGCGCTGGGTCAGGCGCTCCTCCAGGGCGGCGAACTCCTGCCTGAGGCCGGCCAAGGGCCCTTCCCCGCTCTTGCCGTCGTCCAGGGCGAAGGTACAGCCCCAGACCTGGCCGCGCTCCTCCTTGCTGAGGCCGTCGAAGAACTCCATGAAGCCCGGCACCAGGTCGAACTTGGTCAGCATCACGTAGATCGGGAAACGCACACCGAGCTGGGCATACAGCTCCTGTACGCGCGCCTTGATGGCGCGGGCATGGGCGGCGCGCTCGCTCTCGCTACCGAGCAGCAGGTCGGACAGGCTGATGGCGATAAAGGCGCCGTCGATGGGGCGGCGCTTGCGCTGGTTCTTCAGCAGGTCGAGAAAGCCCAGCCAGGCAGCCTTGTCCACCTCGGCGTGGCTGTCCTGGGTGGTGTAGCGGCCGGCGGTGTCCAGCAGCACCGCCTCGTCGGTGAACCACCAATCGCAGTTGCGCGTGCCGCCGACGCCGCGGATGGCGCCGCCGCCCATGTGCTCGGCCAGTGGGAAGTTGAGCCCGGAATTGACCAGCGCGGTGGTCTTGCCCGAACCGGGCGGGCCGATGATCACGTACCAGGGCAGCTCATAGAGGTTGCGCCGCTCCTGGCCGCCGAGCTTGGCCTTCTTCAGCAGCTGCAGGGCTTCGTCCATGCGCTGCTTGAGGGTCGCCAGCTCCTCGGCGGTGGCCACGCTGGCGGCATCCGGCGCCACCGCCACCAGCCCCTGCATGACCTTGGCGGCGTTGCGCCGGGCCTGGATCAGGCGCAGGACGCGAAAGCCGATCCAGGTCAGGAACAGTAGCGCGATGAGGATCCAGCGCACCGTCGCCGAGGCCAGCGGCTCGTAGCTGCCGATGGCGATCAGCGGGCCGACGAACCAGATCACCAGGCTCAGGGCGAGCAGGCCGAGCAGCGGCACCAGCCAGCGCACGCAGAAATTGAAGAAGGCCTTCACAGGTTGCCCTCCGCGAATACGGTGATCTCCACCCGGCGATTGCGCGCACGGCCGGCGGCGGTCTCGTTGGAGGCCACCGGCTCGGTGTCGCTGCGCCCTTCGGCGGTGAAGCGCTCGGGCTGGCCGCTGCGCGCGGCCAGCACATCCATGACCTGCTGCGCGCGGTCCTGCGACAGCTTCCAGTTGGAGGGATAACGCAGGGTGGCGATGGGCCGGTCGTCGCTGTGGCCGGTGACCAGCACGTTGCCCTTGACCTGACGGATGGCCTCGGCGATGCGCAGCAACAGCGGCTGCAGGGCGTCGGAAATGCTGGCGCTGCCGGAGGCGAACAGCTCGTCGCCGCGGATGGTCACCACCGAGCGATCCACCGCGTCCTCCACGGCGACGCGCTGGGCGCGGATGTCCTCTTCGAGAAATCGCGCCAGGCGCGGGCGCTCGATCAGCTTGGGCTGCAGCGGCGGGCGATCGATGGTCTGCACCGGGATCTCGCCCAGGGCATGGATGTTGCGAAACACCGGCTCGGCGTCGCTGGCCAGCTTCAGGCGCAAGCCGAACAGCAAGAGCAGCAGCAGCGCCAGGCAGATGGCCGCGCCGACCCAGGGTGGGACGAACTGCGACAGCCGATCGCGCACCGCGCTGACCCCGCGCCAACGCGGCGACAGCTCGCGCTCGAACTCGCCGCGCACACTGCGGATGGTCGCCGCGGTGCGCTCGCGCAGGGCTTCGAGCTGGCTGCGGCCGTCGTTCATCACCCGGTAGCGGCCCTCGAAACCCAGGCACAGGCACAGATACAGCAGCTCGAGAAGGTTCAGCTTCTGCCGGGCGTTTTGCAGGCAATGCTCGAGCAGCTGGAACACCTTCTCGCCGCCCCAGGCCTCGTTGTGCAGGGTGATCAGCAGGCTCTGCTTGCCCCAGTCGCTGCCGCTGCCCCAGGGCGTGCTGAGCACCGCTTCGTCCAGCGCGGTACAGAGCACGTAGCGGCTGAGCATCACCTCGTCCTGCGGCACGCCGGCGCCCTTGGCCTGTTCCTCGAACTGGCGCAGATAGGCCAGCAGCTGCGCGCGCAGGCTGGCCGGCATCGGGTGGGAAATGGTGTTGCGCAGCCGCGTCAGCAACGCCAGCAGCGGTGCCGCCGCGCGCTCCAGCGGGTTGAGGCCCTGGGCCAGGCTGCTGGGCAAGGGCGCGCCAGGCATGGCCGGGGCT
>NZ_AVOF01000171.1:0-7077 GCF_000465935.2 Pseudomonas sp. EGD-AK9 | reverse complement strand
GTCGAGCAGCAGCAGGCGCGGCTGGTGCAGCAGGGCGCGGGCGATCTCCACGCGGCGGCGGTGGCCGCCATTGAGCGTGCGCACCTTGTCGTGACGACGCTCGGCGAGATCCTGGCGCAGCAGCTCTTCGTCGATACGCGCCTGCGCCTGGCGCCTGGGCATGCCGTGCAGGGCGGCGTGGTAGGCGAGGTTCTGCTGCACCGACAGGTCCAGATCCAGGGTACTTTGCTGGAACACCACGCCAAGCTGGCGCAGCGCCTGGCGTGGCGCACGGCGCAGACTGTGACCGAAGATGCGGATATCGCCCTGCTGCAGCTCATACAGGCGGGTGAGCAGGGCGATCAGGGTGGACTTGCCGGCGCCGTTGGGGCCGAGCAGGGCAGCGAAGCGTCCGGGTGCCAGCTCGAAGGCCAGGTCGCTCAGCGCCTGGCGCGCCCCGTAGGCGAAGCCGACGCCGCTCACCTGAAGGGCATTCATGGCGTCACCACCACGCCCCAGGGGTAGCGACCGACCTTGATCGACTTGCTCACCTTGAGCGTATCGACATCGATCACCGACACATCGCCGCTGACGCCGTTGGTGGTCAGCAGGCGCTGCTGGTCCGGGGTAAAGGCCATATGCCAGACGCGCCGGCCCACCAGCAGGTAGTCGAGCACCTCGTAGCTCTGCGCATCGACCACCGCCACGTGGTTGGCCGGGCCGAGGGCGACGAAGGCGTACTTGCCGTCGTCACTGAGCTTGACCCCCACCGGCTGCACCTTGTCCGGGTGCACGCCCTTGATCTCGAAGCGCAGCACCTTGAGGATCTCGCGCGCCTCGACGTCCATCACCGTCACCGTGCCGCCGATCTCGGCCGAGGCCCACAGGCGCTTGCCGTCCTTGTCGAACTCGACATGGCGCGGGCGCTGGTCGACCAATGTATTGTCCACCAGTTGCTGGGTGCTGGTGTCGATCCAGTGCAGCATATTGGTGGTCTCGCTGGTGTTGACCGCCCACTTGCCGTCCGGGCTCACCGCCATGCCTTCGGGCTCGACGCCCACCTCGATCTGCGCCAGCACCTCGTCGCTCTGGGTGTCGACCACGGTGACCAGCGCATCGTCCTCGTTGGAGATGTACAGCCAGCGGTCGTTGCGGTGCAGGGCGAACTGCTCGGGGTCGGCGCCGGAGGGCAGCTCCTTGATGATCGTACGGGTGGCCAGGTCCATCACCTGCACCCGGTCCGAGTCGCTGGCGCAGATGTACAGCAGCTTGTTGTCGGAGGAGAGCAGCAGCCCGCGCGGGCGCATGCCGACGGCCAGGGTATCGGTGACCTCCAGCGTGTCCAGGTCGATCACGCTGATGCTGTCGTCCTTCTCGTTGGACACATAAGCGGTGGCGGCCAGGGCCGAGTGGCAGGCCAGGCCGAAGGCGACTGCGCAGGCGAGACGGGTAAGGCGCATGGGGTTGATCCTCTTTTTATGTCGGTTTTTGCCGGTGCGCACGGCGCACCCTAGGGTCGGGTGCGCACCATCAATTCGCGTTACCGGCCAGATCGCAGCTCACTTCCGGGCGGTCGTAGCCGAGGCTGTCCATCTCGTTGCTGGGATGCAGGAAGCCGTCCTGCGGCGAGGTGCTGACCAGGGCCCGCGGGTGTACCAGCGGTATGGGTTGGCGCAGCTCGCCGTTCCACGGGCGGAAGCTCAGCTTGCGGCCCTTGAAGCCGTCCAGCGGCAGTTGTTCGTTCAGCAGCAGGTGGCGAATGGCCTGTGGGTCGGCCTCGCGCTGCTTGGTGATGGCCGTGGCCAGGCTGCGCACGGCCATCCAGGCGGCGAAGTCGCGGTCGTTCATCCAGCGCCCGGCCAGTGCCTCGAAACGCTTCTGCAGTTGTGCGGCGCCGAAGGTTTCCACGCTCTTGTGCCAGGCGGTCGGGGTCAGGCCCTGGGTGCCGGCCACCGGGCGCGGGTACCAGGTGTTGTAGGGCAGGTACTCGCCGAAGTCGCCGCGCTCGTCGGCCACCAGCACCACGTCGTACTCGCTGGCCTGGGTGAACAGCGGCATCTCCGCCTGGGCGCTGCGGCGCTGGTCGTTGTCGAAGCTCCAGGGCTTCTCCGCGACGATTTTGTGGCCGAAGCGCTTGGCCGCACGCTTGAGCGCGTCGGCGTAGGCGAGGTCGTCTTCGGTGTTGCCGGTCACCAGCAGCCAGCGCGTCCATTTGCGCACGGCGAGAAACTGCGCCAGGGCATCGGCCAGCATGGCGCGGCTGGGCAGGGTGTGCAGCACGTTGCCCAGGCACTGCGCGCGGCGCAGGCCGTCGTCGGTGCTGCCGGCGTTGAGCAGCAGGCTGTCCGGCAGGCGCTGGCTGAGCTGGCGCAGGGTCGCGGCGGGGGCGTTGATCACAAATAGGCGAATGCCTTGCGCATGCAGGTCATCGGCCGTGGTCAGTAGAGTCGCCGCATCCTCGCTCTCGGCTGCCTCGAGGCTGTAGCCCTGCTTGAGAAAACGCCCGGTGCTGTTGCTGTCGGCGATCGCCAGTTCGGCGCCACGGCGGCCGGCATCGGTTGGTTCGGGGATGACGTTGGACAGCAGCGGGCCGCGCGGCGGCAGGTGGGCCAGGTAGCCGATGCGCACCTGCAGCTCGCTGGCATAGGCGGCGCCGGCGCAGAGCAGGGCGAGAACTAGCAGGGCGGACTGGCAAATCTGGCGCATGGGGCGGCTCCCGGTCGGATGGCCCCAGCATAGGAACAGCCCCCGCCTCGGGAAATATGCCCAAAGTACCAGCGGGGCGGTACCAAGGTAGTAAACCGCAATGGTCGCCCGCTCCCTAGCATGGTCACCAGGCTCATAAAAACAACAGGTGAACCCCCATGCGCATTATCAAAGTCCTTACGCTGCCGCTGCTGCTGATCCTCAGCCTGCTCGGCGTCGACAGCCTGCACGCCGCCGGCGATATGACCCGCCGGCCGGTCGCCTTGCCCGACCTGGTGCTGGGCAGCGAGGAAAGCGACTACGCCATGTCGCAGAGCGAGTACCAGCTGCAGACCGGCCAGGCCTACCAGCTCAAGATCATCGCCAGCGGACAGAAGGAGTACGCCTTCCAGGCGCCCGAGTTCGCCACGTCCATCTACCTGCGCAAGGTCGAGGCCGGCGGCGTGGAGATCAAGGCGGTGACCCTCACCGAGCTGGAGTTCGAGGACGCCGGCGAGGCGGAAATCTTCTTCCTGCCGGTCAAGCCGGGCAAATACCGCTTCTACGCCAAGGGCCTGGAAGGCAAGGGCATGCTCGGTCATTTCGTGGTCAAGTAGATAGGCGCCTTCGGGCGCTCCGCCACCCATGCCCGTGCCTGCCAGTGCGTTGCGTTCGCGCAGGATCAGCAGGTGGCGACCGTTTTGGGAGAAAAGTTGATTGTTTTCGGGCTAACCGGCTCGCCTGGCAATCCCTATGATCTTTGCGCCTTGTTTTTAAGCGAGATCATTCCTGTGCCTAATCTACTGTTCAAATTGGCTCTGCCAATTTCCCTTCTTTTCACTTCTGCCGTCCAGGCAGCGTCCTTCCAGCTGACCAGCAGCGATATCGCCCAGGGCAAGCCCATGAGCAATGCTCAGGAGTTCCAGGGGTTCGGCTGCAGCGGTGGCAACCAGTCGCCGCAACTGTCTTGGAGCGGTGCTCCGGAAGGTACCGAAGCGTTCGCCGTGTTCGCCTATGACCCGGATGCCCCGACCGGTAGTGGCTGGTGGCACTGGCAGGTGGTGAACATCCCCAAGGAGGTGACTTCCCTGGCTGCCGGTGCCGTGGTACCGGCCGGCAGCACCAGCATCACGAACGATTACGGCGTCGCCGGATTCGGTGGGGCTTGCCCGCCCGAAGGCCATGGCGTGCACCGCTATCAGTTCACCGTCTTCGCGCTGTCGAAAAAGCTGGAACTGCCCGAGGATGCCTCTGGGGCACTGACTGGTTATATGGTGCGCGCCAATGCCATCGCCTCGAGCACTATCGAGGCCTTGTACGAGCGCAAGTAAAACTGGCGCTGTATCCTCGCAGCGCTCGAATGAGTCGATACTGCACCAGCTAGACCGGCTAGGTGTGAAGCCCGTCCTTGCAAGGACGGGCTCGTTGTTTTCAGGGAACCAGAATGATCGGTGGCGAGACGGCGCTTTCATCGGTGCGGGGGAGCAGATGCAGGAACTGATAAAGCTGGCGAGAGCGGCGCAGCGTGAAATCAGCGGGCTGCCGTTTTCGGTGTATTCGTCTTACAGGGAACAACGCATTCTCAATGCGCCGATTACCAAGCCGTTGCTGATATTCGTGCTGGCTGGCGTCAAGCAGTTGGGGCAGAGGGATGAAATCGTCTGCCCGACCGGCAGTTTTCTCTTTCTGTCCAACGCCTCGGATATCGATATGAGGAATATTCCCGGGGACGAATATTTCGCCGTTCTGATCGAGTTCGAATTCAGCGATTTCGATCGTTTCAAGCACAAGCGCAGTGGTAACCGGCGATATGTTCAGGGCGCTATCGACGAGGCACTGGCGAAAACGCTGCAGCAGTATATCGAGTGGTCGCTCTATGCTCCTCGTGCGTTGTGGTCGCTACGCAGAGAGGAGCTTCTGCAGCTGATCTACCTGTCCGGCCACGACGAGGTGAGCAGCATCGTCGGGCATCCGAGTCTCAGCCACCAGTTGCACGATATCGTCAGCGAAAATATTGCCGCCGATTGGAGCGTCGGGCGCCTGGCGGAAAAGCTGGCGGTCAGCGAGTCGACCCTGCGTCGGCGATTGAACGCCGAAGGCGCGAGTATCAAGTCGATCGTGAGCAGGGCCAGGTTGGGTCAGGGACTTTTCCTGCTGCAAACGACCATGGAGCCCATCGGGCGCATCGCGGAGCGTTGTGGCTACCAGTCGCAATCGCGCTTCACCGACAAGTTCAAGCAGCAGTTCGGCCTCACCCCCTCGGAACTCAGAAAAACCCGGGAGCCGGGTTAAGGCGTCACTGGCCCGCTCTCACAGCCTGAAGAGGCGAGCGGAGCGTGGGCAACCCCAACTCCGAACAGTCAGCCCCCACCCAAGCCCTACTACCAAGGGACTAGGACGCGACCACCAAAGCAGCATTCGGCGTCTTGCGCGGCCTTTCTAAGATGGCCCCACGAGCTCCGTACGAGCCGTCTTGCGTGCATTCGATGAGGTCCTAGCCATGAACAAGAAACTCAATTCCACCCTGGCCCTGGTGCTGCTGGCCGCATCCACCCAGCTCTGGGCGCATGGCGACGTGGTGCCGCAGGCGGTCAACACCGACGGCCTGGAGCCGCTGGGCGAGGAATGGCTGGAGGAGAACCCCTACCGCGACAACCCGCGCGCCATCGAGATCGGCGCCTCGGCCTACAACCAGAACTGCGCCGCCTGCCACGGTCTGGAAGCCAAATCCGGCGGTATCGCCCCGGACCTGCGCCTGCTTGAGCTGGGCGCCATGGGTGACGAATGGTTCAAGGAGCGGGTAATCAACGGGGCGGTGCGCGATGGCCGCGTGTACATGCCGAAGATGGCCGACTTCCTCAGCCAGGAGGCCCTGTGGGCGGTGCGTACCTATCTGGAGAGCGTGCACGTCGAGGAGTAAGAGCTTGATGATAAATCTGCTGCGCTCGGCATCTCGCGCTTCGGCGGTGCTCGCAATGCTCATGTATTTCAATACACTCCGCTTGCTGCGCTCCGGCGAAACGCGACCTGCCTTCGCTCGCGACGATTTCTTCACCATCTCTAGGAGCATGCGCCGGCTGATCCTGTTGTGCGGCCTGCTGCTGTGCCTGGGCACGACGCAGGCGCAGGTGCGCGACTTCGACCGCATCAACGAGTCCGGCGCCCTGCGCGTGGCGCTGTACCAGAACTTCCCACCCTACAGCTACGAGCAGGACGGCCAGCCGCGCGGCGTCGACTACGAGCTGGCGCAGGCGCTTGCCAAGGGCCTGGGGTTGCGGCTCGAGCTGATCTGGGCGCCGCCTGGCGAGAAGCTCGACGACGACCTGCGCGACTATATCTGGCGCGGCCGCGTCACCGCGCAGGGCGAGCTGGCCGATCTGATGCTGCGCGTGCCCTACGACCGCGAGTTTTCCTACAAGCGCAACGAACTGGGCGAGCTGATCAACGAACTGGTGGTGATGTTCGGTCCCTACCAGCGCGAGCGCTGGCAGCTGGCGCATGACCGCCGCCGCCTGGCCGAGGTGCCGAGCATCGCTGCGCTGCGCCGGCATCCGGTGGGGGTGGAGGTGGAAAGCGTGCCCTCGTTCTACCTCAGCTCGGTGCAGGGCGGCATGCTCGGCAAGCAGACCCATCACTACCCGACGCCGCAGCTGGCCTTCGCCGCCATGCGGGCCGGCGAGGTGGACGCGGTGATGGCGCTGCGTGGCGAGGTGGACTGGCTGCTGCACGAAGCCGGCGACCCGCAGCTGGCACTGGCGGAGAACGCCTACCCGGACATGGGCCGGCAGATCTGGGAGATCGGCATGGCGGTGCACGAAAGCAATCGACAGCTGGCCTATGCGGTCGAGGAACAGCTGGAAAACCTGATTCTCGATGGCTCGCTCGAGCGTCTCTATGCGCGCTACGGGCTGCGCTACGAGAAGCCTGAACAATACCAATAGGGCGCGAGCCGGAGGTGGGCGATGGATTGGCGGACCCTGGTGTTGCTGGCCCTGTTTGCCTGGGCCTGGGAAGCGCGGGCCCAGCCGGCCGATCCCGTCACCTCGGTGATGTGGGATTACTACCACCAGCGCCTGCTGACCGGCGAGCCTTTCGTCTTCGATGAGCAGGTGCGTCTCGAGGTGCCACCTTTTGCCGAAGACGCGCGCCAGGTGCCGCTCCAGATCGACGCCAGCGCATACCGCGGCAAGGTCAAGCGCATCCTGGCCTGGGCCGAGCTCAATCCTATCCCGCGTATTGTCGATTTCACCCCCGGCGCGCAGCTGGAGCCGAGCCTGGCCATCCGCATTCGCGTCGAGCAGGCTACGCCGATCCGCGCCGCGGTGCTCACCGACGATGGCCTCTGGCATGTCGGTTCGGCCCGCATCGAAGCCGCGGGCGGCGGCTGCACGGCGCCCAGCGTGGTGCGCGCCG
>NZ_AVOF01000170.1:0-7083 GCF_000465935.2 Pseudomonas sp. EGD-AK9 | reverse complement strand
GGAGGGAGGGCGAAGCAGGGCGCCCGAGCCGACGCCCGCGCGAGGCAGGTCTGTTTTCGGCATGTCGAGGTCGCATTGCGCCCTCCTCGGCGGCGCGGCTTGCGCTGTACTGGCGTGCACGCCCGCCAGGCCAAGCCGCTCCCCAACCAGGCAAGGACGATCCATGAACAGACTCGCACACTGGCTGCTCGCGCTCACCCTGCTCGGCTCCAGCAGCCTGCACGCCACCGAGGCCGCTCGCTGCGAGCTGGTGCGCCTGCCCGACGTCGGCTGGACCGACATCACCATGACCACCGCGGTGGCCCGCCTGGTGCTCGGCGAACTCGGCTACCGCACCCAGATCAAGCGCCTGTCGCTGCCGGAGACCTACCGCGCCCTCGCCGAAGGCCGGATGGACGTGTTCCTCGGCAACTGGATGCCGGCACAAGCCGAACTGATCCAGGCACACCTGGACAGCGGCCGGATCGAGCTGCTGCACACCAACCTGCCGGCCGTGCGCTACACCCTGGCGGTGCTGGCCCCCGGTTACGAGGCCGGATTGCAGGATTTCGCCGATATCCACAAGTTCAAGGAGCAGCTCGGCGGGCAGATCTTCGGCATCGAGCCCGGCAACGAGGGCAACGAGATGGTCAAGGCGATGATCCGCGACGACCGCTTCGGCCTGCGCGGCTTCAGCCTGGTGGAGTCCAGCGAGAGCGGCATGCTCAATCACGTCGAACGCGCCCAGCGCCTGGGCAAATGGGCGGTGTTCCTCGGCTGGGAACCGCACCCGATGAACGAGCGCCTGCGCATGCACTACCTGGCCGGCGGCGACGAGTATTTCGGCCCCGACTTCGGCGCGGCGCAGGTCAATACCGTGGCGCGCGGCGGCTTCAGCGCCGAATGCCCGAACCTGACGCGGCTGCTGCGCAACATGACCTTCACCATCGCCGCGGAGAACCAGCTGATGAGCGCGGTGCTGGAAGGCAACACCAACCGCCGCCGGGTAGCCAAGGCCTGGATCGAGAACAACCCGCAGACCATCGCCGCCTGGCTCGCGGGCGTGACCCACCAGCGCGGCACGCCCAGCGGCGGCCTCTTCGGCCTGTCGCCGGGGCACTGAAACGCCCGGCGCGCCGAGCGCGGCGCAGCAGCCGTTGACCACTCGTGCGGCAAGGCCGCTTGGCCCAGGCAAGGCTCCGATCGCCTCGCCCATTGCCCTCGCGGCGTTTTTATTCGATGGCGCCGCAGCCCCCGCGATACGCCGCCTGACGCCTTCTCGCCGGGCCGCGAATCAGGCCCGGCGCGGCCTGCAGCCTTGGCCAAGGGCTAAAAAAGTCTGTTAAGGTTTTTCAAGGCTGCAGCTTGCAGTCAACGGCCACAGGCGCAGCGAACCGGCGGCGAATGCACGACAACAGGCGGCGGACGACGGCATGTCGTGGCGCAACACGTCAGAGTCGCAAATCGACAATTGCCGGGCCTCCAAGGCTATATCGTTGAGTCAGCCGATAACGTCGCTGCCGCCACTGCCCAGCAGGGCGGCAGACCAGAGCCCACACCTCTGGACCGAAGAACAGACAGCGCTGGTGCCCTCCCGACGGGCGCCGGACCAACAAGAAATTTCGGATGCACGCATGCGCCAGGACGGCGTATGAACCCCCAAGGGACTGGGTTTCGAAACACTGCCAGAGGGTTTGGAAAGCGGTTTGCAACACGGCAAGGCATGGGACACTCATCTGCACGATCGGGCAACGCACTGGGCGCACCGCGTCCATCCTGCGTGCGCTGCGGCGTGCCCGAGCGCCCCTGCCGCATCCCGGCGCAACTCGCTCGCCACCCCCCCGACATTCAGCACACACCCACACAGGCATCGGAAGTCTGACGCACCTGACGAACGCCCCGACGGCGCGCGCCAGCTTGTGCCAGTCTGAACAGGATGCCGATTGAAGGGGAAACGTCCCATGCAGTCTGGAAAGATCGTGGTCGAGCACCTGTACAAGGTCTTCGGCCCCAACCCACAAGAAGCCATCGAGCTGCTCAAGGAAGGTTGGAGCAAGGAGAAGATCCTCGCCGAGAAAGGCGCGGTGATCGGCGTCAGCGATGTCTCGTTCAGCGTCGAGGAGGGCGAGATCTTCGTCCTCATGGGCCTGTCCGGCTCCGGCAAGTCCACCCTGATCCGCCTGATCAACCGCCTGGTCGAACCCAGCGGCGGCGACGTCTACATCGACGGGCAGAACGTCGCCAAGCTGCCGCAGTCGCAGCTGATCGACCTGCGTCGGCGCGACATGAGCATGGTCTTCCAGTCCTTCGCCCTGATGCCCTCGCGCAGCGTGCTGGACAACGCCGCGTTCGGCCTGGAAGTGGCCGGCGTCGGCCGCAAGGAACGCGAGCAGCGCGCCATGAACGTGCTCAAGCAGGTCGGCCTCGACACCTTCGCCCACAAGTACCCGCACGAGCTGTCCGGCGGCATGCAGCAGCGCGTCGGCCTGGCCCGCGCGCTGGCGGTGAACCCCTCGATGATCATCATGGACGAGGCCTTCTCCGCCCTCGACCCGCTCAAGCGTCGCGAGATGCAGGACGTGCTGCTGGAGCTGCAGAAGACCCACCGGCGCACCATCATCTTCGTCTCCCACGACATCGAGGAGGCCATGCGCATCGGTAGCCGCATCGGCATCATGGAAGGCGGCAAGCTGATCCAGGTCGGCACCCCGCAGGAGCTGATCGACAAGCCGGCCAACGACTACGTGCGCAACTTCTTCGACACCGTCGACACCAGCCGCTACCTCACCGCCGGCCAGCTCAAGGCCGACAGCGTGCCGACCTACGTCTACAACGGCAAGGCGCCGGATGCGGCGAAGATCTGCAAGGAACTGCAGGCGCTGGACAAGCACTACGCCTTTATCGTCGACGAGCAACGCAATTTCTGCGGTTCCATCAGCCTGGAGAAGATCGCCCTGATGGTCGACGGCGACACGCCGCGGCCGCTGGAGACCACGGCCCTCAAGCAGGTGGTGCCGGTGCCGGAAAACATGCCGCTGGACAAGGTCATCGACCGCCTGGTGGACAACGAAGGGCCGATCCCGGTGGTCGACGCCGAGGGCCATTACTGCGGCGCCATCAGCAAGGGCCGGCTGTTGACCCGCCTGCAGGGGGAATCCCATGAGTGAGAAGAAACTCGACCTGGGCAGCTGGGTCAACGACGTCGTCCAGCACCTGCTGGACAACTACAGCGGCGCCTTCGACAGCGTCGGCAGCCTGGTCAGCGGCTTCTCCGAAGGCATCGAGCAGCTGCTGATGCTGCCGCCGGCCTGGCTGCTCATCGCCATCTTCGTCGGCCTCGGCCTGTGGCGCATCGGCGCGCGCTTCGCCGCCTTCACCGCGGTGTCGTTCATCCTCATCGTCATGACCGGCTTCTGGGAACAGACCGTGGTGACCCTCGGCCTGACCTTCTCCGCCACCCTGATCAGCCTGCTGCTGGGCATCCCGCTGGGCATCTGGGCGGCCAGGAGCGAGCGGGTGGCGCTGGTGATCCGGCCGATCCTCGACTTCATGCAGACCATGCCGGCGTTCGTCTACCTGATCCCGGCGGCCATGCTGTTCGGCCTCGGCCGCGTGCCGGGGATCATCGCCACGGTGATCTTCGCCATGCCGCCGGCGGTGCGCCTGACCAGCCTGGGGATTCGCCAGGTCAACAAGGAAATCATCGAGGCCGGCCAGTCGTTCGGCTGCAACGGCCGCCAGCTGCTGTTCAAGGTGCAACTGCCCAACGCCATGCCGTCGATCATGGCCGGGGTCAACCAGACCATCATGATGGCGCTGTCGATGGTGATCATCGCCTCCATGGTCGGTGCCGGCGGCCTGGGCAACGACGTGCTGGCGAGCATCCAGCGTCTCGACATCGGTCTAGGCTTCGAGAGCGGCATGGCCGTGGTGCTGCTGGCGATCATCCTCGACCGCATCACCGAGAGCTTCGGCACCAAGCAGACCGCCCGCGGCGGCATCTTTGCCTGGTTCAGCGGCAAGCTGCAGCGCCAGTAAACGTCTTTTCACCTCACAGGGAACCGCAGATGAACACGATCAAGACCACCGCCGCCCTCGCCCTGCTGACCTGCGCCCTGGCGCAGGGCGCCTGGGCCGCCGAGCCGGAAAGCTGCAAGCAGGTGCGTTTCGCCGAAATCGGCTGGGCCGACATCGCCGCCACCACCGGCGTGGCCATGACCCTGGTCGAAGGCCTGGGCTACCAGCCGCGCAAGATCATGGCCTCGGTGCCGATCGCCTTCACCGGGGTGAAGAACGGCCAGGTCGACGTGTTCCTCGGCTACTGGGCGCCGTCGATGGACGCGGTGATCGAGCCCTTCCGCAAGGACGGCGGGGTCAAGGTGCTGGAAAAACCCAATCTCGAAGGCGCCAAGTACACCCTGGCGGTGCCGACCTACGCCGCCGAGGCGGGGCTGAAAAGCTTCCAGGACATCGCCAAGTTCAAGGACCAGCTCGGCGGCAAGATCTACGGCATCGAGCCGGGTAACGACGGCAACCTGCTGATCGACGGCATGATCAAGGGCGACCAGTTCGGCCTCGGCGGCTTCCGCATGGTCGAGTCCAGCGAGGCCGGCATGCTGGTGCAGGTGTCACGGGCGATCAAGAAGCAGGAGCCGGTGGTGTTCCTCGGCTGGGCACCGCACCCGATGAACACCCAGTTCGACATCACCTACCTGGCCGGCGGCGACGAGGTGTTCGGCCCCGACTACGGCGCGGCCAAGGTCTACACCGTGGTGCCGCCGGACTACGAGGCGCGCTGCGCCAACGTCGGCAAGCTGCTGAACAACCTGCAGTTCAGCGTCGAGATCGAAAGCCAGCTGATGGAAAAGGTGCTGGAGAAGGAAAACCCGCAGGACGTCGCCAAGGCCTGGATCAAGGCCAACCCGGCGATCCTCGACCAGTGGCTGAGCGGCGTGACCACCTTCGACGGCCAGGACGGCGCGGCCGCGGTGAAGAAACACGTCGGCCTCTGACGCCACCCCGTATTCGGGCCCGGACGCGCATCCTCCGGGCCTGGAAACCTCCTCATCGATGCACGCGCGGTCGCGGCCAGACCGCGATGGGGAGGGCTTTGCCCGCGAACCGGCGGCCAGCAGCGACGGCCGGCGCGCCAGGCCCGCAATCAGAACGAGCCAGTCAACACCTTTGCAACTGCCACTCAACTGACGGAGCACCAAGATATGCGCGTACTCAAGCAACTCTGCCTCGGCGCCGCCGCCCTGGCGCTCGGCCTGGGCAGCGCCCTCGCCGCCGACAAACCCACCCTGAAGATCGGCTACGTCAACGGCTGGGACGACAGCGTCGCCGCCACCCATGTCGCCGGCGAGATCCTGCAGAGCAAGCTCGGCTACCCGGTGGAACTCAAGCCGGTCGAACCCGCCATCATGTGGCAGGGCGTGGCTCGCGGCGACCTCGACGCCACCCTCTCGGCCTGGCTGCCGGCCACCCACGGCGAGTACTACGCCAAGCTCAAGGACAAGGTGGTAGTGCTCGGCGCCAACTACCAGGGCGCCAAGATCGGCCTGATCGTGCCCGACTACGTCGAGGCCAAGACCATCGCCGACCTGGAGAAGTACGCCAAGGACTTCGACGGCAAGATCACCGGCATCGACGCCGGCGCCGGCGTGATGCGCCGCACCGAAGACGCCATCAAGCAGTACGAACTGACCAGCATCAAGCTGATGCCCAGCTCCGGCCCGGCCATGGCCACCGCCCTGACCCGCGCCGAGAAGGCGGGCAAGCCCATAGTGGTGACCGGCTGGATTCCGCACTGGATGTTCGCCAAGTGGAAACTGCGCTTCCTCGAAGACCCGAAGAAGGTCTACGGCGACGACGAGCACGTCGACACCGTGGTCAACCCGGGCCTCGAGGCCAAGGCTGCCGACGCCACCGCCTTCCTCAAGAAGTTCTCCTGGAGCGGCGAGGAAGTCGGCGCGGTGATGCTGGCCATCCGCGACGGCGCCAAGCCGGAACAGGCCGCCAAGGACTGGATCGCCGCCAACCCCGAGCGCGTCGCGGGCTGGTTGCAGTAAGGCTCAGACTGGCGTGAACACGAAGCGGGCTCAGGCCCGCTTCGTCGTTGCTGGCGATGCGGCCTCGGGGGCGTCGCGCGCGCCACGACCACCGGCCAGGCGTCGGCGTTATCATCGCGCCCTCCCAGGACTACACCCGGCCTTCACGATGCAGCACCAGCGCCCATTACCGCCACGGCTGCCGCGCAACGCCTTCGAACGCCGGGTACAGGTCATTGCCGGCAGTCCCGAGGGCTACAAGCTGCTGCTGTTACCTTACCTTCCCGCCTGGCTCGCACCGGCGACCTGGAACCTGTGGGGCAACCTTGGCGGCACGCTCCTCATCATCGGCGTCTGCGTGGCGGCCGTGCTGGTGTCCATTCATTGCAACGAGCGCGTGCTGGCCGCGCTGAGTCACGGCCAGGACGGCCGCAGCGTGACGGCCTTGTTCACCCGCCACCTCTTGCTCGGCACCGCGCTGAGCACGGCCCTCTTCCTGGCAAATGTCCTGTTCCAATAACCTGGCCAGCAGGGACAGCGGCGCCATGCCCGGACCCCGCATTGATTGATCGAACGATCAAAATCCGCCTAGACTCCGGCCCTACTTCCCCCCGCTGGAGAGACCCATGCCCAAGGTCGGCATGCAGCCCATCCGTCGTTCGCAACTGATCGCCGCCACCCTGGAGGCCGTCGACCAGGTCGGCATGGCCGATGCCAGCATCGCCTATATCGCCCGCCTGGCCGGGGTATCCAACGGCATCATCAGTCACTACTTCAACGACAAGAACGGCCTGCTCGAAGCGACCATGCGTCACCTGATGCAGGCGCTCAGCGAGGCGGTGGGCGAACGCCGCCGGGCGCTGCGCGAGGACGGTCCGCGCGCTCACCTGAAGGCGATGATCGACGGCAACTTCGACGACAGCCAGGTCAGCGGCCCGGCGATGAAGACCTGGCTGGCGTTCTGGGCCAGCAGCATGCACCAGCCGGCACTGCGCCGCCTGCAGCGGGTCAACGACCACCGTCTGTATTCCAACCTCTGCGGCCAGTTCCGCCG
>NZ_AVOF01000169.1:0-7096 GCF_000465935.2 Pseudomonas sp. EGD-AK9 | reverse complement strand
GGGGTGGGCGGTGGCGATGGCGGCCTGCTGCGGCGCGGCCTGGGCCAGCAGGCTGGCGGCGAGCAGCAGGGTCGAGAGCAGGAGGTGGCGCAACATGCGATCTACCGAAGGCGGCTGGGGAAAGGGCGAAGCTTAGCAGCCTTGGTTTGTCGTGCGGGTGTGGCAGGCGGCGAACCGCTCGTGCGGCGGTTCGCCCAGGGGGCAGTCAGGCCTTGCCGGTAATGATCCGGTACTTCTGCATCAGCTCGTCCTTGCTCTCGACGTTGTTCTCGTCGAGCGGGATGCAGTCCACCGGGCACACCTGCTGGCACTGCGGCTCGTCGTAGTGGCCGACGCATTCGGTGCACAGGTTGGGGTCGATCACGTAGATCTCCTCGCCCTGGGAAATCGCGCCGTTGGGGCACTCGGGTTCGCAGACGTCGCAGTTGATGCAGTCGTCGGTGATGATCAGGGACATGGAACAACTCCTGTCGAGGCGGGACGCCGCGACACTATCGGACAACGGTAGGCGAATTGTGCCGGATTGCCGGGAAGGGCGCCATGTGGGGATGGCGTGTGGGGGCAATGCCCTCTCCCGCCCTTCGGGCACCCTCTCCCACAAGTGGGAGAGGGTCATCAGACGGCCGCAAGCGGCCCGCTATTTAAAGCGCTCGTTCAGCGCAGCGGCCACGGCCGGATGGACGAACTTGGAGATGTCGCCGCCGAGGGCCGCGATCTCGCGCACCAGGGTCGAGGAGATAAAGGAGTATTTCTCCGACGGGGTGAGGAACAGGCTTTCCACGTCCGGCGCCAGCTGGCGGTTCATATTGGCCAGCTGGAATTCGTACTCGAAGTCCGACACCGCGCGCAGGCCGCGCAGGAACACGTTGGCGCCCTGTTCCTTGGCGAAGTGTGCGAGCAGGGTGGAGAACCCCACCACTTCGACGTTGGGCAGGTGCTTGGTGACCTCGCGGGCCAGCTCCACCCGTTGTTCCAGGGGGAACAGCGGGTTCTTCTTCGGGCTGGCGGCGACGGCGATGATGACGTGATCGAACAGCCGAGAGGCGCGTTCGACCAGATCGCCATGGCCCTTGGTGATGGGGTCGAAGGTGCCGGGGTATAACACTCGATTCATCGGGACGTCCTGGCGGGTCGAAAAGGAGTCGGATGGTAGCGCAGCGCTTCCCTCAGGGCCAAGCGTGACGACAGCTCAGCTGCTGCGCAGGTGCAGGACGAGTGCGGGCACCAGGCAGGCCAGGGCGATCCAGTCGGCGATCACCACTCGGCGCAAAGCCTCATTGTAGACGGGAGCGCTCCATGCCAGCAGGAGGAAGGCGAGCACGCTGACCAGCCCGCCGATCAGGGCCGCGCCGCGTAACGCCGGGACGAACGCCGCGGCGACCAGCAGGGCGCCGAGCAGGCCGAACAGCACGGCGCGGTGGCGCATGAGGATCTGCAGGTTGGGCTCGTCCAGGGCGATACCGTACAGCGCATTGAGGCGTTCGCCACCCAGCACGCCGGCCAGCGGCAGCAGGTGGATGACCCCCGCCACCAGCAGCAGAAAGCCGATCAGCTTGCTCATCTCAGGTCTTCAGGCGTTCGCCCAGCAGGGTGGCGAGCTTGGCGGTGAGGCCGTAGATCGACAGCTGCGGGTTGGCGCCGATGCTGGTGGGGAACAGCGAGCCGTCGTGAATCGACAGGTTGGCCAGCTGGTGATGCCGGCCCAGGCTGTCGACCACCGCCTGCCGCGGATCTTCGCCCATGGCGCAGCCGCCCATCACGTGGGCGCTGCCCAGGCGGGTGCGGTACAGCGCCAGGTCGAGGTGCTCGATCAGGTCCTTGGCTTGCTTCCACGTTTTCACGTAACTGGCGTCGGCGTGCATCGGCATCACCGCGCGGGCGCCGGCGGCGAACTGGATTTCGGCCATGCTCAGGAAGGCGCGGCGCACGCCGTCCCAGCTGTAGTCGGTCATCCGGTAGTCGAGCACCGGGCTGCCGTCGCCGCGCAGCTCGACCCGGCCCTCGGCGCTGTCTTCGTGGAAGCCGTCGCGCAGCAGTGCGAGCATCACGTTGGTGTGCGGCAACTGCTCCATGCGCAGGGCGTTCTCGCGGCCGAAGTCGCCGAGCAATGTGGCGGTCAGCGCCGGCTGCAGCGGCGGCACCTCCAGCTTGTAGGAGAGGCGTCCGGCGGTGCCGTCGTCCCACTGGAAGTGGTCGGAGTAGAGCGACTGCGGCGCACCGTAGAAGGGGTTGATGACCTGCTCGAACTGCGCGGCGGAGAAGTTGACCAGGTGCAGGTAGGTGCGCCGGCCAACCCGCTGGTGCGGGTCGGGCGCCGCCGAGCGCAGCAGGATGCCCGGTGTGTTGATGCCGCCGCCGGCCAGAACGTAGTGCCGCGCCCTGACCCGGATGCGCTTGCCGTTGGGCGCCACGCAGCGCGGGTCCATGCCCAGGCAGTCGAGGCCGACCACCTGGTCGCCTTCGATCAGCAGCTTGTCGGCGCGCGCCAGGTAGAGCAGCTCGCCACCGGCGTCGAGGGTGGCGGGGATGGTGGTGACCAGCATCGACTGCTTGGCGTTGGTCGGGCAGCCCATGCCGCAGTAGCCGAGGTTCCAGCAGCCGCGCACGTTGCGCGGGATCGCCGCCCAGTGGTAGCCGAGCTTGTCGCAGCCGGCGCGGATCACCTCGTTGTTGGCGTTCGGCGGTACCGCCCAGGGGGCTACGCCCAGGCGCCGTTCCATCTGCTCGAACCAGGGCGCCATGGCCTCGGCGTCGTGGCCCTGCACGCCGTGCACCTCGGCCCAGTGGGCCAGGGTCTGCGGCGGGGTGCGGAAGCTGCTGGTCCAGTTGACCAGGGTGGTGCCACCGACGGCGCGGCCCTGGAGGATGGTAATGGCGCCGTCCTTGCTCATGCGGCCGATGCCTTCCTGGTACAGCGACGGGTAGGCTTCGGCCTCCTGCATCCTGAAGTCGTCGCTGGTCTTCAGCGGGCCTTCCTCGATCAGCAGCACCTTGTAGCCGGCGGCGCTGAGGATTTCCGCGGTGGTGCCGCCACCGGCGCCGCTGCCGACGATGGCGACGTCGGCTTCCAGGCTCAGGTCGTTTTCCAGGCGCGAGCCGTCGTATGTCTTCCAGCCCTTGGCCAGGCCTTGCTTGAACAGATCGGGTACGGGCATTGTTTTTCCTCGGAGTCACTGAAACCTACTGCGCGATCCGATTGCGGCGTCAGGTTCTCGCCCGTGGCTCGGCGTACTTCAGTACAGCCTCGCCACGTGCTGCGAGCCTTCCTTGCACTCGAACCGCTCGCTACGGTTTCAGAGGCCTCATTCTGATAATCGCGGTTGGCTAAATTCCGTTGGTAGGGTGGGCTTCAGCCCACCAAGCTGTCGCTGTTGGTGGGCGGAAGCGGATCGCCGCCCGGCCCACCCTACGAATCAGCCTTTATACGGTGGGCGGCCCCGGGTAGCCGCAATGGGCCCAGGATTCCGGCCGGCTGTACCAGGCCATCATCACCAGTTGCAGCAGCGAGGCGTGGCCCATGCGCAGCAGGCTCAGGCTGCTGTTCTGCCAGCGGATGAGGAACTGCCGCACGTCATCGCCACTGGCGTTGTCCCAGCTGCCCCAGACCCCGGTCAGCGGGCCGCGGGTGACGGGCAGGGCCAGCACGTCGAACAGCTGCACCGTGAGTTTGAGCATTTCCGGCGACAGGTGCGCCAGGCTGTTGTCGAGGCTCTTGAGCGTGCCGTCGACGGCCTGCGGCATCTGCCCGGTATTGACGGCGCCATCGAGCATCACCGGGATCAGCGCGCGCAGAAAGGGCATATCGCTGCTGCGCAGGATCAGGTAGCCGCTGGCGGGCGTGCTGGCCGAACAGCCGCTCAGGCTGGCGGTCAGCCCGGCGGTGCCGAGCAGCGCCGTGCCCAGCAGGCCGACCTTGAGCAGGCTGCGCCGCGACAGCTGCGGCGCGTTCAGAGTGGTGTCGTTCATTGTTGTTGTCACCAGGCTTGGAACGGGCGTTGCCCGCGTGGATCAGCGTAGGAACAGCTTGTAGACCAGCTTCTGGATCGCCTTGCCGTAGGGCGGGTAGATCAGCCGCGCGGCATTGAAGCGCTGCTTGATGAACACGCCCTTGGCCTTGCTGAAGGTCAGAAAACCCTCGTGACCGTGGTAATGGCCCATGCCGGAGGGGCCGATGCCGCCGAACGGCATGTCGTCCTGGGCCACGTGCAGCAGGGTGTCGTTCAGGCACACGCCGCCTGAGTGGGTCTCGTGCAGCACGCGCTGCTGCTCGCGCCTGTCGTAGCCGAAGTAGTACAGCGCCAGCGGCCGTGGCCTTGCGTTGACGTAGGCGAAGGCGTCTTCCAGGCGGTCGTAGGGCACCACCGGCAGCAGCGGGCCGAAGATCTCGTCCTGCATCAGCTTCATGTCGTCGTTGACGTCCAGCACCAGGCTCTGCGGCAGGCGCCGGCCCTGGGCCTCGGGGTAGAGCGCGACGATGCGCGCGCCCTTGGCCTCGGCGTCCTGCAGGTAGCCGGTCAGACGCGCCAGCTGGCGCTCGTTGATGATCGCGGTGTAGTCGGGGTTGTCCTTGAGCGCCGGGTAGAAGCGCTGCACCACCTCGCGGTAGGCGGCGACAAAGCCCTCCACCCGATCCCTCGGCACCAGCACATAGTCCGGTGCCACGCAGGTCTGCCCGGCGTTGAGGGTCTTGCCGAAGGCGATGCGCTCGGCGGCGTCCGCCAGCGGCACGTCGGCCGAAACGATGGCCGGCGACTTGCCGCCCAGCTCCAGGGTCACCGGGGTGAGGTTCTCCGCGGCGGCGCGCATCACGTGCCGGCCGATGCTGGTGGCGCCGGTGAACAGCAGGTGGTCGAACGGCAGCTTGGAGAAGGCCATGCCGACTTCCGCCTCGCCCAGGGCGACGCTGACCAGGTCCTCGGGGAAGATGCGCGCCAGCAGGTCCTTGACCAGCTGCGAGGTGGCCGGGGTGGATTCGCTCATCTTGATCATCACCCGGTTGCCGGCCGCCAGCGCGCCAACCAGCGGGCCGATGGCGAGAAACAGCGGGTAGTTCCACGGCACTATGACGCCGACCACGCCCAGCGGCTGGTAGACGACCTTGGCCGCGGCGGGCATGAACTGCAGGCCGACGCTGCGCCGCGACGGCTTCATCCACTGCTTGATGCGTTTGCTCGCGTAGTGAATGCCATGCAGGCTGGGCATCAGCTCGGCGAGCAGGGTTTCGTCGGCCGAACGGTTGCTGAAGTCCTCGGAGATCGCCGCCACCAGTGCGTCCTGCTGCTGGGTCAGCAGCTCGCGCAGGGATTTCAGCCACTGCATGCGTTGCTCGGCCGATGGCATGGGGTTGGCGGCGAAGGCGGCGCGTTGCAGGGCGAAGGTGCGTTCCAGCTGGTTGATCTGCTGTTGGCTGTGCTGCAGGTAGGCGATGTCGGCGACCATGGGGTTTCTCCTCGACGGTCCAGCTGGGCGATGCGCGACGGGGCGCGTGGGCGTGCTGGATTTTTAGAGCAATTGCTCTAATGTGTCAAATAGCATGGCGCGCCAAGCGCGCTGCCGCAGCCTAACCAAAGGTCAGCGGTGCGCCGATCGAGGGCTGGGGGTAACACCCAGGGCGTTTCTGCCTGTACCTTTGCCGCTTTCCCACCACGAGACCGAGCCGCGCCATGGCGCCACCCAAGACCCGCGAGCGCATCGTTCAAGCCAGCCTGGAGCTGTTCAACAGCCAGGGCGAACGCAGCGTCACCACCAACCATATCGCCGCGCACCTGGGGATTTCGCCGGGCAACCTGTACTACCACTTCCGCAACAAGCAGGCGATCATCGCCGAGCTGTTCGCCCAGTACGAGGCGCAGGTCGACGGTTTTCTGCGCCGGCCCGAGGGGCGCGCGCTGACGGTGGAAGACAAGACCTTCTACCTGGAGGCGCTGCTGGCGGCGATGTGGCACTACCGCTTCCTGCACCGCGACCTCGAACACCTGCTGGAGGCCGACGTCGAGCTGGCCGCGCGCTACCGCGCCTTCGCCCGCCGCTGCCTGGTGGGCGCCCAGGCGATCTACCAGGGCTTCGTCGAGGCGGGCATCCTGCTGATGAGCCCGGCGCAGATCGAGGCGCTGACGCTCAACAGCTGGATCATCATGACCTCCTGGGTGCGCTTTCTCTGCACCGCCGGCGCCAGCCCGGACAACCTCAGCCAGGACATGCTGCGCCGCGGTATCTACCAGGTGCTGGCGCTGGAAGGCGGCTATATCGCCCCCGCCGCGCGCGAGGCGGTCGAAGCCCTGTACGGCCGCCTGCATGTGCCGCTGGAGCAGGTGTTGGGGTGATCGGCTGGCGCCTTGACGACCCCCGTAGCCCGGATTGCATCCGGGCTACGGCAGGTCAGGCGCCCAGTGCTGCCAACCACTCGGGAATCCGCCGTTCCAGGTAATACCCGGGCCGGCGCGGGCTGCCGTCGACGAAGCCGACATGGCCGCCGCGGGCGTGCAGCTCGAACTCGGTGCCGGGCGCCAGTTCGCCGGCCTCCGGCAGGCTGTGGCGGAAGATGAAGGGATCGTCCTCGGCCTGGATGATCAGCGTCCGCGTGCGGATCGCGCCGAGGTAGAAACGGCTGGAGGCGCGTCGGTAGTAGTCCTGGGCGTCGGCATAGCCGTGCAGCGGGGCGGTGACGCGCCCGTCGAAGTCCCAGAAGGTGCGCATGCCGTGCAGCGGGCCGAGGCGTTCCAGCACCGACAGGCGTTCGCCCTGGCCCTGGGCGGCGAACAGGCGCTGCTTGTTGCTGACGTAGGCGACCATCTCGCGCATGAAGTGCGCCTGGTAGACCCGCGAGAAGCCCAGGCCGATACGGTCGGCGCACTGATCCAGGCGAAACGGCACCGACACCGCCACCGCGCCCAGCACCTGGCTCTGTGCGCCGCTCTCGCCGAGGTACTTGAGCAGCACGTTGCCGCCCAGCGAATAGCCCACCGCATAGAGCGGCGCCATCGGCCGCTGCGCGCGCAGATGGGCCACGGCAGCGGCCAGGTCCTCGCTGGCGCCGGAATGGTAGCCGCGCGGCAGCAGGTTGGGCTCGCCGGAGCAGCCGCGCCAGTTCAGCGCC
>NZ_AVOF01000168.1:0-7140 GCF_000465935.2 Pseudomonas sp. EGD-AK9 | reverse complement strand
CGAACCGCTGCCGGTGAGTCTGCGCCTGGCCACCGGCAGCGAACCGCGCCACGGCCTGCACGGCAGCCTGCGCGCCGATGGTCGGCTGCTTGATCCAGGTCAGGAAACTGCCACGCCGGCGGACTAAGATTGCTGCTCCCCCCAAGAGGTGGTGCAGCATGAACATCCTCATTCAGCCGCTGAACAAGACCGGCCAGACCCTCTGGCAGGTACGTCTGGATCAACACAGCGTGAGCTTTCGCAGCGAAGGCGAGGCCCGCCAGTTCGTCGCCACCCTCGAGGCGCGCCTGCGCGCGCCACATGCCCTGCCCTGGCGGCAGCACAGCCAGGCGAGCTGAAGCAGCCTAGGCCGGGCTGCGCAATGCCGGGCTGCTGCGCAGCATGTCCAGCACCGCGTCCACCAGCGCCGGCGCCTGCGCGGCCAGGTCGAAATCGGGCACCAGCAGCCAGTTGGCTTCCACCCCTTCCATGTAGGCGTGCAGGCACACCGCCGCGCGCCGGCAATCCAGCTGCGCCGGCAACTGGCCGCGGCTCACCGCGTTGCCCAGGGCCCTGGCGATGCGCTGGTCGCACTCGGCGCTGAGCGCCTGCAGGCGTTCGCGCAGGCCGACCAGCTCGCCGGTGTACTCGCATTTGTAACGCAGGATGTCGTGGATGCGCCGGCTCTGCGCGTCCTGCGCCAGGCGGGTAAGGGCCTTGACCAGCAGTTCGCGCATGCAGCCCAGCGGGTCCGGCTCGTCCTCGCTCTCGCTGGCCCGGGCCAGTTCTTCCAGCGGCAGACGCAGGCGTTCGAGCATGGCCTGGAACAGGTCCAGCTTGTTGTCGAAATGCCAGTAGATGGCGCCGCGGCTGACCCCGGCGGCCTTGGCCACTTCCGCCAACGAGGCGCGCGAAACGCCCTGGGCGTGGAACACCCGTTCGGCGGCATCGAGTATCTGCACCCGCGTCGCCTCGGCTTCTTCTTTGGTTCGTCTGACCATTTTCCGCGCCTACCTGTATCGCCCAATAGCCGCTCGCTAGAGCGCCGGGCTGGAGTATGAAGGCAGTTTTAGGCATTTACAAACATTCACGTACGTAAGTATATTCGCCGCCATTGGTTCTCAGTTACTGCCCTCCCCGCCCCTTCGGGCACCAGATTCGACAAACGAGGTCACCTCAGATGCACACGAAGCCAGCCTTCGCCGTCATGGTTTCCGCCATTGCTGCGGCCCTGCTCAGCCTCTCCGGCTGCCAGGAAGCCAGCGCCCCGCAGACCCAACAGGCCCCCGAAGTCGGGGTGGTGACGCTGCAAGCGCAACCCTACGCCCTGACCAGCGAACTGCCGGGCCGCACCAGCGCCTACCGCATCGCCGAGGTGCGCCCGCAGGTGGCCGGCATCATCCAGAAGCGCCTGTTCACCGAGGGCAGCGAGGTCAAGGCCGGTCAGCAGCTGTACCAGATCGATGCGGCCAGCTATCAGGCCAGCTTCAAGAGCGCCCAGGCCACCCTGCTGTCGGCCAGCGCGCTGGCCGAGCGCTACAAGCTGCTGGTGGCCGACCAGGCCGTCAGCCAGCAGGCCTACGACGAGGCGCGCGCCGCCAGCCTGCAGGCCGAGGCGGCGCTGGAGCAGGCGCGCATCGACCTGCGCTACACCAAGGTGCTGGCGCCGATCGGCGGCCGCATCGGCCGATCCGCAGCCAGCGAGGGCGCCCTGGTGAGCAACGGCCAGAGCGCCGCCCTGGCCACCATCCAGCAGCTCGACCCGATCTACGTCGACGTCACCCAGTCGAGCAAGGAGCTGCTGCGCCTGCGCCGCGACCTGGCCAGCGGCCAGCTGCAGAAGGCCGGCGACGGCGGCGCCAGGGTCGCGCTGAAACTGGAGGACGGCAGCCGCTACGCCCACGAGGGCAGCCTGGAGTTCTCCGAGGTGGCGGTGGACGAAGGCACCGGCTCGGTGACCCTGCGCGCGGTGTTCCCCAACCCCGACCACCTGCTGCTGCCGGGCATGTTCGTGCATGCCGAGCTGCTCTCAGGGGTCAAGCGCGACGCCATCCTCGCCCCGCAGCAGGGCGTGACGCGCAACCTCAAGGGCGAGCCGGTGGCGCTGGTGGTGGACGCCGAAGGCAAGGTCGAGCAGCGCCTGCTCAAGGCCGAGCGCACCGCCGGCAACGCCTGGCTGGTCGAGGAAGGCCTGGCCGAGGGCGACCGCCTGATCACCGAGGGCCTGCAGTTCATCCAGCCCGGCACCCAGGTCAAGACCGTGCCGGCGCGCAATATCAAGGCCGACGAGGTGGCGCAGGACGCCGCCCCGGGCAACGGCAAGGGCTAACGGAGCGCCACTGAATGTCCAGATTCTTTATCGACCGGCCGATCTTCGCCTGGGTCATCGCCCTGGTGATCATGCTGGCCGGCGGCCTGTCCATCCTCAAGCTGCCGATCAACCAGTACCCGAGCATCGCCGCGCCCGCGGTGGGCATCAGCGTCAGCTACCCCGGCGCCTCGGCGCAGACGGTGCAGGACACCGTGGTGCAGGTGATCGAGCAGCAGCTCAATGGCATCGACGGGCTGCGCTACATCAGCTCGTCGAGCAACTCCGACGGCAGCATGGAAATCACCGTGACCTTCGAGCAGGGGGTCAACCCGGACATCGCCCAGGTGCAGGTGCAGAACAAGCTGCAGCTGGCCACTCCGCTGCTGCCGCAGGAAGTGCAGCAGCAGGGCATCCGCGTGACCAAGGCGGTGAAGAACTTCCTGCTGGTGATCGGCGTGGTCTCCACCGACGGCAGCATGAGCAAGGACGACCTGGCCAACTACATCGTCTCCAACCTGCAGGACCCGATCTCGCGGACCAAGGGCGTCGGCGACTTCCAGGTGTTCGGCGCGCAGTACGCCATGCGCATCTGGCTCGACCCGGCCAAGCTCAACGCCTTCCAGCTGACCCCGGTGGACGTGCGCAACGCGATCCAGGCGCAGAACGTGCAGATTTCCTCCGGTCAGTTCGGCGGCCTGCCCGCCTCGCCGGGCAACCAGCTCAACGCCACCATCATCGGCAAGACCCGCCTGCAGACCCCCGAGGAGTTCCGCAACATCCTCCTCAAGGTCGAGACCGATGGTTCCCAGGTGCGCCTGGGCGACGTCGCCAAGGTCGAGCTGGGCGGCGAGAACTACGCCATCAGCGCGCAGTTCAACGGCATGCCGGCCTCCGGCCTGGCGGTCAAGCTGGCCACCGGCGCCAACGCCCTGGACACCGCCAAGGCGGTGCGCGAGACCATCGCCACGCTGGAACCGTTCTTCCCCGCGGGCATGGAGGTGGTCTTCCCCTACGACACCACGCCGGTGATCTCGGCCTCCATCGAGGGGGTGGTGCACACCCTGTTCGAGGCCATCGTCCTGGTGTTCCTGGTGATGTTCCTGTTCCTGCAGAACCTGCGCGCCACCATCATCCCCACCCTGGCGGTGCCGGTGGTGCTGCTCGGCACCTTCGGCGTGCTGGCGGCGTTCGGCTTCTCCATCAACACCCTGACCATGTTCGCCATGGTCCTGGCCATCGGCCTGCTGGTGGACGACGCCATCGTGGTGGTGGAAAACGTCGAGCGGGTGATGCGCGAGGAAGGCCTGTCGCCGCTGGAGGCCACGCGCAAGTCGATGGGCCAGATCCAGGGCGCGCTGGTGGGCATCGCCCTGGTGCTGTCGGCGGTGTTCCTGCCGATGGCCTTCTTCGGCGGCTCCACCGGGGTGATCTACCGGCAGTTCTCCATCACCATCGTCTCGGCCATGGCCCTGTCGGTGCTGGTGGCACTGATCTTCACCCCGGCGCTGTGCGCGACCCTGCTCAAGCCCATCGCCAAGGGCGAGCACCACGAGAAGAAGGGGTTCTTCGGCTGGTTCAACCGCAAGTTCGAGCGCAGCTCGGACGCCTACCAGCGCGGCGTGACCGCCATGCTCAAGCGCAAGGCGCCGTACCTCGTGCTGTACCTCGCCATCGTCGCTGTGATGGCCTTTATGTTCACCCGCATTCCCACCGCCTTCCTCCCCGAGGAAGACCAGGGCGTGCTGTTCGCCCAGGTGCAGACCCCGGCCGGCTCCAGCGCCGAGCGCACCCAGGCGGTGGTCGACGAGATGCGCCAGTACCTGCTGGACGAGGAAAGCAGCACGGTGAAATCGGTGTTCACCGTCACCGGCTTCAACTTCGCCGGTCGCGGGCAGAGCTCGGGCATGGCCTTCATCATGCTCAAGCCCTGGGGTGAACGGCCCGGCGCGGAGAACGGCGTGGCCGCCCTGGCGCAGCGCGCGCAGCAGCACTTCTTCAGCTTCCGCGACGCCATGGTGTTCGCCTTCGCCCCGCCGGCGGTGATGGAGCTGGGCAACGCCACCGGCTTCAACCTGTTCCTCCAGGATCAGGCCGGCGTCGGCCACGAGGTGCTCAACCAGGCGCGCGACCAGTTCCTCCAGCTGGCCAACCAGCACCCGACGCTGACCAGCGTGCGCGCCAACGGCCTGCGCGACGAGCCGCAGTACCAGCTGCTGATCGACGACGAGAAGGCCAGCGCCCTCGGCCTGTCGCTGGCGGACATCAACAACACCCTGTCGATCGCCTGGGGCGCCAGCTACGTCAACGACTTCATCGACCGCGGCCGGGTGAAGAAGGTCTACCTGCAGGGCGTGTCCTCGGCGCGCATGAGCCCGGAAGACCTGAACAAGTGGTACGTGCGCAACGCCGCCGGGCAGATGGTGCCGTTCAGCGCCTTCGCCAGCGGCGAGTGGACCTACGGCCCGCCCAAGCTGAGCCGCTACAACGGCGTGTCGGCGGTGGAAATCCTCGGCGCGCCGGCGCCCGGCTTCAGCTCGGGCGACGCCATGGCCGCGGTGGAGGAAATCGCCAAGCAGCTGCCCGAAGGCGTCGGCTACGCCTGGACCGGGCTGTCCTACGAGGAACGCCTGTCCGGCTCGCAGGCCCCGGCGCTGTATGCCCTGTCGCTGCTGGTGGTGTTTCTGTGCCTGGCGGCGCTGTACGAGAGCTGGTCGATCCCGTTCTCGGTGATGCTGGTGGTGCCGCTGGGGATCATCGGCGCGCTGCTGGCCACCTACGGCCGCGGGCTGTCCAACGACGTGTTCTTCCAGGTCGGCCTGCTCACCACCATCGGCCTGTCGGCGCGCAACGCGATCCTCATCGTCGAGTTCGCCAAAGCCCAGTACGAGCAGGGCATGAGCTTCACCGAGGCGGCCATCGAGGCCTGCCGCATGCGTCTGCGCCCGATCGTCATGACCTCGCTGGCGTTCATCCTCGGCGTGCTGCCGCTGGCCATCGCCAGTGGCGCCGGTGCCGGCAGCAAGCACGCCATCGGCACCGGGGTGATCGGCGGCATGCTCAGCGCGCTGGTGCTGGCGATCTTCTGGATTCCGCTGTTCTACGTGCTGGTCTGCTCGCTGTTCGAGAAGAAGAAAACCGAGCCGGCCGGCGAAACCGAAAAGGA
This sequence comes from Pseudomonas sp. EGD-AK9, assembly GCF_000465935.2. Taxonomy (NCBI): domain Bacteria; kingdom Pseudomonadati; phylum Pseudomonadota; class Gammaproteobacteria; order Pseudomonadales; family Pseudomonadaceae; genus Pseudomonas; species Pseudomonas sp. EGD-AK9. The sequence continues at coordinate 1,687 of NZ_AVOF01000168.1, read as the reverse complement.
GGCGCTGCAGTGAGGCAGTCCCTGTTGACCCTGGCCGTGACCGCCGCCCTGCTCGGCGGCTGCAGCCTGATTCCCGATTACCAGCGCCCGGACGCCCCACTGGCCGCCGACTGGCCGCAGGGCGAGGCCTATGGCAGCGCCGCGGCCGAAGGCGAACGCGCCGCCGCCGACCTGCAGTGGCGCGAGTTTTTCCGCGACCCGGCGCTGCAGCAGCTGGTGCAGCTGGCGCTGGAAAACAACCGCGACCTGCGCGTGGCCGCACTCAACGTCGAGGCCTACCGCGCGCTGTACCGCATCCAGCGCAGCGAGCTGCTGCCTTCTGTCTCTGCCGTTGGCAGCGGCACCCGCCAGCGCCTACCGGCCGACCTCAGCCAGAACGGCGCGGCCAGCACCGGCGGCCAGTACAGCGCGACCCTGGGGGTGAATGCCTGGGAGCTGGATTTCTTCGGCCGCATCCGCAGCCTCAACGAGCAGGCGCTGGAACAGTACCTGGCCACCGAACAGGCGGCGCGCAGCACCCAGATCAGCCTGGTGGCCAGCGTCGCCAGCGCCTACCTGCAATGGCAGGCCGATCTGGCCCTGCTGCAGCTGACCCGGGACACGCTAGCGACCTACGAAGACAGCTACCGCCTGACCCAGCGCAGCTTCGACGTCGGCGTCGCCGACGCCCTGGCCCTGAGCCAGGCGCGCAGCGCGGTGGACAGCGCGCGGGTGAGCCTGGCGCAGTACCAGCGCCTGGTGGCGCAGGATCGCAACGCCCTGACCCAGCTGCTCGGCACCGGCCTGCCGGACGACCTGCCGCAGGGCCTGGCGCTGGACGCCGAGCTGCTCGAGAGCGTGCCGGCCGGGCTGCCGTCGGATCTGCTGCAACGGCGCCCCGACCTGCTGCAGGCCGAGCACCAGCTCAAGGCGGCCAACGCCAATATCGGCGCGGCGCGCGCGGCCTTCTTCCCCAGCGTCAGCCTCACCGCCAATGCCGGCACCGCCAGCAGCCAGCTGTCCGGGCTGTTCGACGGCGGCTCCGGCACCTGGCTGTTCCAGCCCAGCATCAGCCTGCCGATCTTCAACGCCGGGCGCCTGCGCGCCAACCTCGACTACGCCGAGCTGCAGAACGACATCCAAGTGGCGCAGTACGAGAAGGCCATCCAGGTCGCCTTCCAGGAAGTCGCCGACCGCCTCGCCGCCCGCACCACCTACCGCGAGCAGCTGGCGGCCCAGCGCGCCCTGCTGGACACCACCGAGACCTACTACCAACTGGCCGAACGCCGCTACCGCACCGGGGTCGACAGCTACCTGACCCTGCTCGACGCCCAGCGCCAGCTGTTCAGCGTGCGCCAGCAACTGATCGGCGACCGCCTGGCCCAGCTCGCCAGCGAAGTGGAACTGTACAAGGCCCTTGGCGGCGGCTGGAACGCCGATACGGGCACGGCCCCGCATGGTTGATCGCGCGTAACCCGCATCACGGACGAGCCTTATCCCACGCGCCGCCCCCGCAGTTATTGCGGGGGCGTTTTTCTATTCAGGCCATACGCGCGGTAGCTGTCGATACGTCGATCTACCCATTCGCCCGTCCGGGGAGAGGGGGTAGCCCGCACCGACGCCCCTCTTATCAACCGGCATAGTGCCGACTCCGCCAGGCGAAGGCGCAGGTCCCGGCGCCGCACAGCGCGATCACCAGGGCCATGGG
>NZ_AVOF01000167.1:0-7155 GCF_000465935.2 Pseudomonas sp. EGD-AK9 | reverse complement strand
CAGCCCGAGGCGCAGCCGGTGGAGGAGCGCCTCAGCCGGCCGCTCGACCGCCGCCAGCGCTTCAGCCTGGCGCGCCTGCAGCGCAACCCCGAGCAGTACCGCAACCTCAGCATGCGCCTGAGCAAGGCCAGCGGCGGCACGGTGGAGGGGCGCTTCGTCGGCATCGACGCCGACGGCAGCATCCGCCTCAACCAGCAGCTGGGCAGCGGCGCCGGCCAGGCCAGCTTCAGCTTCAAGCCGCAGGAAATCGGCCGCCTCGAATTGCTCGAGCCCTGATTCCGCCAAGCCCTTGAAATCCATCGCACTGCCCCCACCTGTAGGACATCCGCCGCGTTAGTGGCTTAGTCCTGCATGTGGAGTTAGACGACCATGAGTGTGGAAACTCAAAAAGAAACCCTGGGCTTCCAGACCGAGGTGAAGCAGCTGCTGCACCTGATGATCCATTCGCTGTACTCGAACAAGGAAATCTTCCTGCGCGAGCTGATTTCCAACGCCTCCGATGCCGCCGACAAGCTGCGCTTCGAGGCGCTGGCCAAGCCCGAGCTGCTCGAAGGCGGCGATCCGCTGAAGATCCGCCTGTCCTTCGACAAGGACGCCAAGACCGTCACCCTCGAAGACAACGGCATCGGCATGAGCCGCGAGGAAGTCATCGCGCACCTGGGCACCATCGCCAAGTCCGGCACCGCCGACTTCCTCAAGAACCTCTCCGGCGACCAGAAGAAGGACTCGCACCTGATCGGTCAGTTCGGCGTGGGCTTCTATTCGGCCTTCATCGTCGCCGACAAGGTCGACGTGTTCAGCCGCCGTGCCGGCGCCCCGGCTAGCGAGGGCGTGCACTGGTCGAGCAAGGGCGAGGGCGAGTTCGAGGTCGCCACCATCGACAAGGCCGAGCGCGGTACCCGCATCGTCCTGCACCTGAAAAGCGGCGAGGAGGAGTTCGCCGACGGCTGGCGCCTGCGCAATATCGTCAAGAAGTACTCCGACCATATCGCCCTGCCCATCGAGCTGCCGAAAGAGCATTACGGCGAAGACAAGGACAAGCCGGCCGAGCCGGAGTGGGAAACCGTCAACCGCGCCAGTGCCCTGTGGACCCGCCCGCGCACCGAGGTCAAGGACGAGGAATACCAGGAGTTCTACAAGCACGTCGCCCACGACTTCGAGAACCCGCTGAGCTGGAGCCACAACAAGGTCGAGGGCAAGCTGGAATACAGCTCGCTGCTCTACGTGCCGGGTCGCGCGCCGTTCGACCTGTACCACCGCGAAGCGCCCAAGGGCCTCAAGCTCTACGTGCAGCGCGTGTTCATCATGGACCAGGCCGACGAGTTCCTGCCGCTGTACCTGCGCTTTATCAAGGGTGTGGTGGATTCCAACGACCTGTCGCTGAACGTGTCGCGCGAGATCCTGCAGAAGGATCCGGTGATCGACTCGATGAAGTCGGCGCTGACCAAGCGCGTGCTGGACATGCTGGAGAAGCTGGCCAAGGACAAGCCGGAGGACTACAAGACCTTCTGGAAGGCCTTCGGCCAGGTGCTCAAGGAAGGCCCGGCGGAAGACTTCGCCAACAAGGAGAAGATCGCCGGCCTGTTGCGCTTCGCCTCCACCGCAGGCGAGGGCGACGAGCAGTCGGTAGCGCTGGCCGACTACCTGGGCCGGGTCAAGGAAGGTCAGGACAAGATCTACTACCTGACCGGTGAATCCTACGCGCAGATCAAGAACAGCCCGCACCTGGAGGTGTTCCGCAAGAAGGGCATCGAGGTGCTGCTGCTCACCGACCGCATCGACGAGTGGCTGATGAGCTACCTGACCGAGTTCGATGGCAAGCAGTTCGTCGACGTGGCCCGTGGCGACCTGGACCTGGGCAAGCTGGACTCGGAAGAGGACAAGAAGGCCCAGGAAGAAGTGGCCAAGGCCAAGGAAGGGCTGATCGAGCGTCTGAAAGGCGCGCTGGGCGAGCAGGTCAAGGAAGTGCGCGTGTCGCATCGCCTGACCGACTCGCCGGCGATCCTCGCCATCGGCGAGCAGGACCTGGGTCTGCAGATGCGCCAGATCCTCGAGGCCAGCGGGCAGAAGGTGCCGGAATCCAAGCCGATCTTCGAGTTCAACCCCGGCCATCCGCTGATCGAGCGCCTGGATGCCGAGGCCGACGAGGACCGTTTCGTCGACCTGTCGCACATCCTCTTCGACCAGGCCGCGCTGGCCGCCGGCGACAGCCTCAAGGATCCGGCCGCCTACGTGCAGCGCCTGAACAAGCTGCTGGTGGAGCTGTCCGCCTGACTGGCCAAGCAGTAGAAAAGCCCGCTTCGGCGGGCTTTTTTTATGGTTCTGCGCATTTTTGCGCAAAGGGTAAGCGTGACAAACGAGCCAGTGCCGCGGATGGCGCAAGCTCGCGCTCTGCTCCCGCCAGGCGCTTGCTCCAGCTCCTGCGGATCAAGGCACGCTGGACCGAGCTGTGGGCACTCTGACACGTCCTGTGTAAAACCCGTGCGCCAGCGGCTTGGTCATCGCCGGTTGCAGGACTATGTTTAGGGGCCAATCCTTGCGAAGGAAGGCCTCGCCATGCAGAAGAAGACACTGGTTCCCCTGTTGTGCGCCGCATTCGCCGGTCTTGCCGACGCGGCTGTCGTGACCAAGACGATTGCCTACGAGATCGAAGGCGAAGCCTTCGAAGGCGTGCTGGTATACGACGACTCGGTGACCACGCCGCGTCCGGGGCTGCTCGCCGTGCCCAACTGGATGGGGGTGAACGAGGACACCGTGGCCAAGGCCGCCCGTGCGGCGGGCGACAAGTACGTGGTGTTCGTCGCCGACATGTACGGCAAGTCGATTCGTCCGAGCAACGCCGAAGAAGCGGGTGCCGCGGCCACTGCCGTGCGCGCCGATCGCCCGCTGATGCGCAAGCGCGCCCAGGCGGCGGTCGAGGTGCTCAAGGCGCAGAGCGGTGAGGTGGCGCTGGATCTCGACAAGCTCGGCGCCATCGGCTTCTGCTTCGGTGGCGGCACGGTGCTGGAGCTCGCGCGTTCGGGCGCGCCGCTCAAGGGTTTCGTGTCCTTTCACGGCAACCTGGACACGCCCAACCCGAGTGATGCGCAGAACATCCAGGCGCCGGTGCTGGTGCTGCACGGTGCCGATGATCCGGCCGTGCCGCAGGCTCAGGTCGACGGCTTCATCGCCGAAATGAAGGCGGCCAAGACCGACTGGCAACTGGTCAGCTACGGTGGCGCGGTGCACTCGTTCACCAATCCCAAGGCCAACGTGCCGGGGCGCAACGAATATCACCCGGTGGTGGCCGCGCGGGCGTTCAAGGCGATGAACGATCTGTTCGATGAGGTGTTCACCGAGCAGTGACCGCGGGTTTACTGCGCGTTGAACGAAAGGCTGCGCCCAGTGGGCGCAGCCTTTTGTCATCTTACTGCGCGGGCAGCACGGCGATATCGATGATGCCGTCCGGCAGGTCGGCGATGTCGCCCAGGGTGGTCGGCTTGCCGCTGGCCAGATCGAGCTGATGCAGGGTCTTGCCGGTCAGCAGGTAGGCGGTGTTGCCACCTTTGCCATCGCTGGCGATGTCCATGGCGGCCGCCGCGAGGCCATCGGCGACCTTGCCGACCAGTTGCTGCACGCCGTCGTTCGGCGGGTTCTGCAGCATCAGGCCGGCGCTGGCCAGGTCGATGTTGTACAGCGCGGTGCTCTGCGTGCCGGCATAGGCGTTGGTGTAGGCACCGGCGACCACCTTGGGCTGCTGGCCGGCGTAGGGGCCGTCGGTGGCATAGGCGAGCTTGCCGTCCACGGCCACTTCACCGGTATCGACATTCACCCGCAGGCTGGTGCCGTCCGGGCCGAGCAGGCGCAGGCGGTCGGCCACCGGGTTGAAGTCGACCACGGCCTGGCCGCTGCCAGCCAGTGCGGTTTGCAGTTTGCTGCCTGCGGTCGCCTGACCGCTGGCGGCGTCGAGGGTGTAGAGCTGATCGGCGCCGCTCAAGGCATAGAGCTGGCCGTTGGCCGGGCGCACATCCAGGCCGCGCAGGTCGCTGGCGCCGCTGACCGCCATGCTGCCGGTGACCTTGAGGCCGGCGACATCGACCTTGTACAGCGTGCCATCGGCGTTCAGTGCGAGCAGTTCGGCGGCGCTGGCGGCACCTGCGCCCAGGGTCAGCAGGCCGGCGGTGCAGAGGGTAGTGATGCGTTTCATGTGGGTTCCTCGTGAAGGTTTCAGCATCGAGACGAAACCGGCTGGCCGGTTTCGCAGGTGCCTCGACGAAACACCTGTGAGCTATACCCGCGAGGAATGGAGCTGGATGTCGGCGGCGGAAATTTTTTTCAAGCGGCTTGCCGGCCGAGCGGCCGGCAAGCCCTATCAGTTGGCGCTGGCCAGCACGGCTCGACCGATATAGAGCACCGGGCCGCTAGGGCGGTCGTAGGGCGAGCCACCGGCCGGTTCCAGGGTCAGCTCGAACAGTTGGCCCGCCTGCACGGCGCCGATCTGTTCGGCGGGCAGGCGCAGCGGCTTGCCGGCCTCGACCAGGCCCAGCGAGCGCGGGCCTTCGGCCGGATCGATCAGCGTCCAGAACTGCAGGGCGCGGCCCTCCGGCACCTGGTCGGCGACCAGCGGATCGAGCAGCAGCGTGCCATCGCTGCCGACCTGGATGACCCAACCCGGTTTGGCCGCTTCGCCCGGTTGCTGCAGCACCACGGTGTAGCGTTCGCCGGCGATGTCCGGACTGCGCAGGATCGGCAGCAGTACGGCGACCAGCAGGGCAACGGCCAGTGTGGCGGCGGTCAGGCGCCAGGTCAGCAGGCTGTTCCACCAGTTGGCCAGGGCGCTCGGGCGTGGCTCATCATGCAGGCCCAGGCTGCGGCGGATACGCACCCAGAGTGCCGGGGAGGGGGCCTGGCTGGGCAGCCGGTCGCTCAGCTCGAGAAAGTGCCGCTCCCAGTCCAGGGCCATGCGCGCAGCGTCTTCGTCGTGCTCCAGCAGTTGGCGCACCTCGTCGGCCTCGGCGCCGTCGAGCAGGCCGAGCAGGTACTCGCCGATCAGGGCGCGACGTTCTTCGGGGTCGTGCGGAATCATGCTTGCAGACACTCCTGCAGCGCGCGCAGGCCGGCGCGGATACGGCCCTTAATGGTGCCCAGCGGTGTGCTCAGGCGGCGGGCGATCTGCTCGTGGGTCAGGCCACGGTAGAAGGCCAGCAGAATCGGATGGCGGCGTGGCCTTTCCAGGCGTTGCAGGCAACTGCGCAGCAGGCGCCGCTCGGATTGCTGCAGCGCCTGCGCCTCGGCCTGCGGGCTGTCGTCCAGCACGCGCTCGATGAAGTCATCGTCCACCTCGACCTGTCGCCCGCCGCTGCGCAGGGCGTTGAGCACGCGGTAGCGCAGGATGCTATGCACCCAGGCGCGACCGCTGCCCAGTTCGCGTCGATAACGCGCGGCGTGTTGCCAGATGCGCACGAAGGCATCGTGCAGGCAATCCTCGGCCATATCGCGGCGGCCCAGCATGCTGATGGCCAGGCCGAGCAGTTGCCCGGCCTCCTGTCGGTAGAGCGCCTGGAAGGCGCGCTCGTCGCCGCGCGCGCAGGCTTCCAGGGTGCTGTCGTAGTCGAAGTCGCGATCCGCCATGGGTCATCCGTTGGCCTGGTTCAGTCCGCCCGCAGCTTATACCCGCCGGCGGCGTCAGCGGATCACGCGAGTGCAACAAAAAGCTGCTCAGCGCGGCAGTTCGATGCGTGTGGTCTCGCCGGGCACCTGCGGCCAGTCGCCCGCGGCCCAGCGCTGGCGGGCCTGGTCGATCAGTTCGGGGGTGCTGGCGACGAAGTTCCAGTTCATTCGCCGCGGCCCCAGCGGTTCACCGCCGATCAGCGCCAGGTGGCACTCGCTGCAGGCGCTGAGGGTCGGGCTGGCGCCTTCCTTCAGCACGGCCAGGCTATGAAGGGGCAGGGCCGTGCCGTCCAGGTCGGCTTCGCCGTCGATCAGGTACAGCGCCCGCTCGCGGTGCTCGGCCGTTATCGCCAGGCTGGCGCCGGCGGCCAGCTTGAGTTCGGCGTAGAGGGTCGGCGAACGCACCGGCACCGGCGACTCGAGGCAGAAGCCGCTGCCGGCGATCAGGGTGATCTGCACGCCCAGGCTGTCGCTGCGCGGCAGCGTGCTGGCCGGGTGGTGGCTGTAGGCCGGCTCGCCGTTCTCCTCGGCTGTCGGCAGCGCCAGCCACACCTGCAGGCCGTGCAGGCGCTTGGCCTGCCCGAGCAGCTGCGGCGGGGTGCGCTCGACGTGGGCGACGCCGCGGCCGGCGGTCATCCAGCTGACGTCGCCGGGGCCGACCAGCTGATCGGAACCGAGGCTGTCCTTGTGCTGCAACTGGCCCTCGAACAGGTAGGTGAGGGTGGACAGGCCGATATGCGGGTGCTGGGCGATGTCCATGCCGCTGCCGGCCGGATAGGGCTGCGCCAGTATATGGTCGAAGAACACGAAGGGGCCGACGCTGCGGCACTGCGCCGAGGGCAGCGGGCGCAGGATCGGCTGGCCGGCGATATCCTCGGCGCGCGGGCGGATCAGCAGCAGGTCGCTCATGGCCGTGCTCCGCTCAGGCGGGTGTCGACCTGGATTTCGGCGCCGGTCATCAGCTTGTGCACCGGGCACTTGTCGGCGATGCGCAGCAGTTGCTGGCGCTGGCTTTCATCCAGCGCACCGCGCAATTCCAGTTCCACCGCCAGGCGGTAACGTCCCTGGCGCTCCTCGCTGTCGTCGCGCTCCACCTTCACGTCCAGCCCCTCCAGCGGCAAGCCGCGCTGGCGGGCGTAGAGCATCAGGGTCAGGGCCTTGCAAGCGCCGAGGGCGGCGTCGAACAGGTCGTGCGGCTCCGGCCCGGCACCGTCGCCGCCCAGCTCCGCTGGTACGTCGCTGTCGAGTCGATGCGGGCCGATGTCGATGTGATGCAACAGGCCTTTGGCGGTGCTTACGCGAATCATGGCGGGTGTCCCGGCGAGTGATGGTGCTGCCAGCCTAGCGCAGGCCGGGGCGGTCAGACCAGCGCCGACAGCCGTACATCGGCGCCCAGCACGCGCAGCAGACGGCCCTGGGCGTCGAGGATGGGCACCGAGACGGTGAAGCAGAAGGCGTCGGTGGCCGAGGAGCGGTAGACCTGGGTGATATGGCTGCGCAGGCCGT
>NZ_AVOF01000166.1:0-7196 GCF_000465935.2 Pseudomonas sp. EGD-AK9 | reverse complement strand
CAAGGCGCCGCTGCCGCTGGACGACCTGCGCACCTTCGCCGAGGTGATGGACCGGATCAAGGCCGCCTATGTCGAACCGGTCAGCGACAAGACCCTGCTGGAGAACGCCATCAAGGGCATGCTCAGCAACCTCGACCCGCACTCGGCCTACCTCGAGCCGGAGGCCTTCCTCGAACTGCAGGAGAGCACCAGCGGCGAGTTCGGCGGCCTGGGCATCGAGGTCGGCATGGAAGACGGCTTCGTCAAGGTGGTCTCGCCCATCGACGACACCCCGGCGTCCCAGGCCGGCATCCAGCCGGGCGATCTGATCGTCAAGATCGACGGCCAGCCGACCAAGGGCCTGTCGATGATGGAGGCGGTGGACAAGATGCGCGGCAAGGCCGGCAGCAAGATCGAGCTGACCCTGGTGCGCGACGGCGGCCGCCCCTTCGACCTGACCCTGACCCGCGCGGTGATCAAGGTGCGCAGCGTCAAGAGCCAGATGCTCGAGGACGGCTACGGCTACCTGCGCATCTCGCAGTTCCAGGTCAACACCGGCGAGGAAGTCGGCAAGGCGCTGACCAGGCTGCGCAAGGACAACGGCGACAAGAAGCTGCGCGGCCTGGTCATGGACCTGCGCAACAACCCCGGCGGCGTGTTGCAGGCGGCGGTGGAGGTCACCGACCATTTCCTCAAGAAGGGCCTGATCGTCTACACCGAGGGCCGCCTGGCCAACTCCGAACTGCGTTTCAACGCCGACCCGGCCGACGCCAGCGAAGGCGTGCCGCTGGTGGTGCTGATCAACGGCGGCAGTGCCTCGGCCTCGGAGATCGTCGCCGGCGCCCTGCAGGACCACAAGCGTGCGGTGCTGATGGGCACCGACAGCTTCGGCAAGGGCTCGGTGCAGACCGTGCTGCCGCTGAACAACGACCGCGCGCTGAAACTGACCACGGCGCTGTACTTCACCCCCAATGGTCGCTCGATCCAGGCCCAGGGCATCGTTCCCGATATCGAGGTGGCGCGCGCCAAGCTGACCCGCGAACAGGACAACGAGGGCATCAAGGAAGCCGACCTGCAGGGCCACCTGGGCAACGGCAACGGCGGCGCCGACCGCCCGAGCAAGGCCAAAGCTGCCCAACCGCAGCGCCCGCAGGACGACGACTACCAGCTGAGCCAGGCGCTCAACCTGCTCAAGGGCCTGAGCGTGACCCGCGGCGGCTGAGGCGAAGCGGCGATACGAAAAAAGCCCGGACATCATGTCCGGGCTTTTTCTTGGCTTCGTCCCAGGGGGCGCCGTGCGCACCGAATAAACGACTGGTGCGCGCGGGCCCCTAGGCTGCGGGCCCGGTTACAGGTAATTGGCGGTGATATCGTCGATGTAACCCTCGGCGCGCAGCTCGTCCAGGGCCTTCTGCAGGCGCTCGACCACCTCGTCCGGGGTGTCCTTGTTCAGCGCCAGATAGAGCTCGGCATCGTTGAAGCGCAGCACGGTGGTCAGGCCGCTGACGTCCTCCTGCTTGGCCAGATAGCGGCCCACCGGGTCGGTGGTGGCCCACAGGTCGATCTGCCCGCGCACCAGCTTCTTCACGTTCTCCTGATCGCGCAGGGCGTTGACCGGCTGCAGACCCTGGCTCTCCAGATGCTGGCTGACCGCGTCGTTCTTGTAGGCGCCGATGCGGTACTGCGCGGCGTCCTTGAGGCTGGCCACGCTGAGGTTGTTGCCGGGCGCGGCGAGCAGCACCCAGCCGGTCTTGGCGATCGGCCCGACCCACTTGAACAGCGGCTGGCGCTCGGGCGTGAAGGTGGTGGAGAACAGGCCGTAGTTGGGCTTGTCCAGGGTCAGGCGGTAGAGGCGATCCCAGGGAAAGCGCAGGGTCAGGGTGTAGTCGATGCCGGCACGCTTGAACATCTCGCGCACGATATCGGCGCTGATGCCGTCGATGCCGTCGTCGCGGGCGAAGTTCTTGTCGTCCACCGCCATGTTGAAGGGCGGGAAGTTCTCGGTCAGCAGCACCACCTTGTAGTCCGGCGGCAGCTGCGCATGGGCGAAACCGCTGCCAAGCAGCAGGGCGACAAACAGGCTTTTCTTCAGAGTGTTCAGCATAAGACGTACCGCTCGCATGATTTGTGGTTATGGCTAGCGACATCCTTGCGTGGACCCGAGTCCGGTGATTGGCACTCGAAGGTTCTGCCGTCCATGGCAAGCGACCGGCTTTTGGCCGGTCGCAGGGTCTTACAGGTAGCTATTGAGGATATCGTCGACGAAGCCCTCGGCGCGCATCTGGTCCAGCGCGGCCTGCAGCTTGGCGACTATCTCGTCGGGCATTTCCTTGTTCAGCGCCAGGTACAGCTCGGCGCTGTCGAAGCGCAGCACCGTCTTCAGCCCGGAGATGCCTTCCTGCTTGGCCAGGTAGCGCCCGGCCGGATCGCCGGTGGCCCACAGGTCGATCTGCCCGGCCATCAACTTCTTGGCGTTCTCCTGATCACGCAGCGCGGTCAGCGGCTGCAGGCCCTTCTCCAGCAGGTGCTCGGCGATGGCGTCGCCCTTGTAGGCGCCGGCCTTGTATTGCTTGGCTTCATCCAGGTTATTCAGGCTGATCGGGCTGTCGCCCTTGGCCAGCATCACCCAGTCGTCCGGGCCAATCGGGCCGACCCACTTGAACAGCTGCTCGCGCTCGGGCAAACGAGCAGTGACGAACACGCCGTAGCCGGGTTTCTCCAGCGCCAGCTTGTAGATGCGATCCCAGGGGAAGCGCAGGGTCAGGCTGTACTTGACCCCGGCACGCTTGAACATCTCCCTGACGATATCCACGGCGATGCCGTCGATATTGTCTTCCTGGGCGAAGTTCTTGCCGTTGATGGCCATGTTGTAGGGCGGGAAATTCTCGGTCAGCAGCACCACGCTGTAGTCCGGGTCCACTTCGGCGCGCGCGGCAGCGGTCAGCACCACAAGGGTGCCGCCAAGCGCGAGGAGCAGGCGTTTGAACATAGATCTTCTCGTTCTTCTGAAAAGGCAGACCCCGCCAGAATAACCAGCACTTATGCCGCAGCACAGTGCCGGCGTGACATTCCTGGCAAATTGCCTCAATACCGGGCCTCGATGGCCTGCAGCACACCCTCGGCGCGCAGGGCGTCCAGAGCCGTCTGCAACTTCTGCACCAGCTCGTCGGGGGTCTGCCTGTTCAGTGCCAGGTAGAGCTCGGCGGTATGCAGGCGCTGCACCACCCTGAGGTTGTCGATGCCCTCCTGGCGGGCCATGTAGCGGCCCGCCTGGTCGGAGGTGACCCACAGGTCGATCTGCCCCTTGTCCAGTTTCCGGGCGTTCTCGTTGTCGCGCAGCGTGGTCTGCACGCTCAGGCCGCGGTCGAGGAGGAACTGGGTCTTGGCGTCGCCCTTGTAGCCACCGATGCGGTAACGCGCGGCGTCCTGCAGGTTGGCCAGTTGGATCGGGCTGTCGCCCCTGGCCAGCAGCACCCAGTGATTGGTGGCGATGGGGCCGACCCACTTGAACAGCGCCTCGCGCTCCTGGGTGCGCGCGGTGGAGAACAGGCCGTAGCCGCCGTCCTCGAGGGTCTGCTGGTAGACCCGCTGCCAGGGGAAGCGCAGGATCTGCTGGCACTCGACCTCGGCGCGCTGGCACACCGCGCGCAGGATATCGGCACTGATGCCGCTGACCCCCTCGCCCTTGGCGAAGTTGCTGCCGTTGACCGACATGTTGAAGGGCGCCAGGTTCTCGGTGAGCAGCACCAGCGCCTCGGCGCGCGCCAGACTGGCGCCGCAGAACAGGAAAACAACGGCAAATAGCCGGAAGGCGGACATAGGGACTCCGTGTCGGGAAAGTTCGGGATGCAGGGCGCGCAGCCGCATCGGGGCGGCGGCCGGAGGGCCTGGGCGCAAGGGCGCCATGCTAGCGCCATCGATGGCATTGTGCCGTCGACTCGCCCGCAGCTTTGGCCGGCAGAACGCCGGCCAGCAGAGGGTCAGCGCACGACGATGCCGCGGCTGGCCAGATAGGCCTTGGCTTCCGGCACTGTGTATTCGCCGAAGTGGAAGATGCTCGCCGCCAGCACGGCGTCGGCCTTGCCTTCGAGGATGCCGTCAGCCAGGTGCTGCAGGTTGCCGACGCCGCCGGAGGCGATCACCGGCACGCGCACCGCCTCGCTGATGGCGCGGGTCACGCCGAGGTCGTAGCCGCTCTTGACGCCGTCCTGGTCCATGCTGGTGAGCAGGATCTCGCCGGCGCCCAAGCCTTCCATCTTGCGCGCCCACTCCACGGCATCCAGGCCGGTGGGCTTGCGCCCGCCGTGGGTGAAGATCTCCCAGCGGCCCGGCTCGCCCGGCGCGGAGACGCGCTTGGCGTCGATGGCGACGACTATGCACTGCGAGCCGAAACGCGCCGCCGCTTCACCGACGAACTCGGGGTTGAACACCGCGGCGGTGTTGATCGACACCTTGTCGGCGCCGGCATTGAGCAGGTTGCGGATGTCCTGCACGGTGCGCACGCCGCCACCGACGGTGAGCGGGATAAATACCTGGCTGGCCATGCGCTCGACCGTGTGCAGGGTGGTGTCGCGACCGTCGACGCTGGCGGTGATGTCGAGGAAGGTGATCTCGTCGGCGCCCTGCTCGTCGTAGCGACGGGCGATTTCGACGGGGTCCCCCGCGTCGCGGATATTCTCGAACTTGACGCCCTTGACCACGCGGCCGTTGTCCACGTCGAGGCAAGGAATGATGCGTTTAGCCAGTGCCATACGGAGCTCCCGTAGGGTGGGTGCAACCCACCGATAAAGATTGCGTCAATTGCGGCGGGTTTCACCCGCCCTACGGTTCAACCCTTGAAGCTGTCGCAGAAGGCCTGGGCCTCGGCCACATCCAGGGTGCCCTCGTAGATGGCACGGCCGGTGATGGCGCCGATGATGCCGGGCGAGCGCGCCAGCAGCAGCTTCTCGATATCGCCGAGGTTGTGGATGCCGCCCGACGCGATCACCGGAATCTTGCTGGCGGCGGCCAGCGCGGCGGTGGCTTCGACGTTGCAGCCCTGCATCATGCCGTCCTTGGCGATGTCGGTATAAACGATGGCGGAAACGCCGTCGGCCTCGAAGCGCTTGGCCAGGTCGGTGGCCTGCACGCTGGAGACTTCAGCCCAGCCGTCAGTGGCGACGAAACCGTCCTTGGCATCCAGGCCGACGATCACCTTGCCCGGGAAAGCCTTGCACGCCTCGGCGACGAACTCCGGCTCTTTCACCGCCTTGGTGCCGATGATCACGTAGCTGACCCCGGCGCGCACGTAGTGCTCGATGGTCTCCAGGGTGCGAATGCCGCCGCCGATCTGGATCGGAAGGGTCGGGTAGCGTTTGGCGATGGCGGTGACCACTTCACCGTTGACCGGCTGCCCCTCGAAGGCGCCGTTCAGGTCGACCAGGTGCAGCCGACGGCAGCCGCCCTCGACCCACTTGGCGGCCATGCTCACCGGGTCATCGGAGAACACCGTGGAGTCTTCCATGCGGCCCTGACGCAGGCGCACGCAGGCGCCGTCCTTCAGATCGATAGCGGGGATAATCAGCATCGGTTGAACCTGCTCAAGTTTGAATTCGGTAAGGCGCTCAGCTCTTCTCGAGCGCCCAGAGGTCGCTCTCGATGCTGTCGAACCTGTCCTTCAGGTGCGCCTGCACGTCGAGAATCGCCTTGTTGTAGTAGTGCGGTGCCAGCTCGCGGGTGATCAGGTCGAGCACTTCCTGCACCTCGAAGGTGCCCAGCTGCAGCTCGAAACGCTGGTCGAGAAAGCGCTGCAACAGCAGCAGCGCGGCCTGCTCCTGGGCAGGCTCGAGCGCCAGGCTCGGCACCTTGGCGCGCGCCATTACCAGCGGCCATCCCAGGCGGCGAAGTTCTGCAGCAGCTGCAGGCCGTGGGTATGGCTCTTCTCCGGGTGGAACTGCACGGCGAAGCGCGAACCCTCGGCCAGCGCGGCGGCGAAGTCCTTGCCGTAGTGACCGCGACCGACCACCTGCTGCGGCTTGCCGGCCTCGATGTAGTAGCTGTGCACGAAGTAGAAGCGCGCCTGGTCCGGAATGTCGTGCCACAGCGGGTGCTTGACCGTCTGCGCCACCTCGTTCCAGCCCATGTGCGGCACCTTGAGGCGCTCGCCGTCTTCGCTCAGGTCCTTGCCGAAGAAGCGCACCTGGCCGGGGAACAGGCCGATGCAGTCGACGCCGTCGTTCTCCTCGCTGCGCTCGAGCAGCGCCTGCATGCCGACGCAGATGCCGAGGAAGGGCCGGTCGGCGCTGACCTCGCGCACCAGCTCGTCAAAGCCCAGGCGCCTGATCTCGGCCATGCAGTCGCGGATCGCGCCGACGCCGGGAAACACCACGCGATCGGCCTCGCGGATCACCTTGGCGTCCGAGGTCACCAGCACGCGGCCGGCACCGACGTGCTCCAGCGCCTTGGCCACCGAGTGCAGGTTGCCCATGCCATAGTCGATTACGGCTACCGTCTGCATTTACAGGCAGCCCTTGGTCGACGGCATCTGCCCGGCCATGCGCGGATCCAGCTCCACCGCCATGCGCAGCGCACGGCCGAAGGCCTTGAACACGGTCTCGATCTGGTGGTGGGTGTTGTGCCCGCGCAGGTTGTCGATGTGCAGGCTGACCAGGGCGTGGTTGACGAAGCCCTGGAAGAACTCCTGGAACAGGTCGACGTCGAAGTTGCCGACCACGGCGCGGGTGAAGGGCACGTGCATCTGCAGGCCGGGACGACCGGAGAAGTCGATCACCACGCGCGACAGCGCCTCGTCCAGCGGCACGTAGGAATGGCCGTAGCGGGTCATGCCCTTCTTGTCGCCGACGGCCTTGGCGAAGGCCTGGCCGAGGGTGATGCCGACGTCCTCGACGGTGTGGTGGTCGTCGATATGCAGATCGCCCTTGCACTCGATATCGAGGTCGATCAGGCCATGGCGGGCGATCTGGTCGAGCATGTGCTCGAGAAAGGGCACGCCGATGTCGAAGCGCGCCTTGCCGCTGCCATCCAGGTTGATCGAGACCTTGACCTGGGTCTCCAGGGTGTTGCGCTCGACGAATGCCGTACGTTCGGCCATCACCAGCTCCACAAATTGCCAACGGAAAAAGGCCAGCATTATAGGCGGGCCAGGGGCCGTGCGGCTACCGGCGGCGGTCGGATCGCCAGGCCATGGGCGCGATAGCCGGCCGTGACGCGTCAGCCCG
>NZ_AVOF01000165.1:0-7204 GCF_000465935.2 Pseudomonas sp. EGD-AK9 | reverse complement strand
CGAGACGCCCACGCCGCGCTGCGCGAGCGCTGAGCCGGCGCCCGGTGCGCCGGGCGTCGACACAGTTGTTTACATCTGGGCGCGGTCGGCGGTCTGCGACATGCGGCACCCTGTGCGCCGAACCGGGTCGGTAATGACTCCGGCCGTCGGCCTTGCTTGAGGTCAAGGCGCTGCGCCGGGTTGTTGCCTGAGCCTGTGTTCACCCGCTTCTGACATTCGAGAGGAACCACGATGTCGTCACTCCACGACTCTGCCCAGCACTACGGCCTGGTCAGCCGCATTCTGCACTGGGGCATGGCCGCCCTGTTGGGCTGGCAATTCTTCACCACCCTCGTTCACCTGCTGCTGGCGGAATCCAGCCTCGACGAGTTCGCCTGGGCCACGCACAAGCCCACCGGCGTGCTGCTGATGGCGCTGGTGCTGGTTCGTCTGCTCTGGGCGCTGGCCAACCGCAGCCGGCGGCCGGCCTCGCTCAACGCCATGGCGCGGCTCGGTCACCTGGCGCTGTATGCGCTGATGCTGCTGGTGCCGCTGCTCGCGCTGCTGCGCCAGTACGGCTCCGGACGCCAGTTCAGCGCCTTCGGCATCGAACTGATGGCCGGTTTCAGCGGGCCGAAGATCGAATGGCTGATGGCCCCGGCCAACCTGCTGCACGGCAACCTGGGCTGGCTGCTGCTGGCGCTGATCCTCGGCCACGCGGCGATGGCCTTGGTCCATCGCCGCCAGGGCGAGGCAGACGTGCTGGGGCGGATGATCGGGCGGGCGCGCTGAGGCGCTATAGCCAATGTCTTACACGCGCCGGCGGCATTGGCCGCTGTCGCCACCCCGGCTGGCGCCTTAATCTACACCCATCCCCTGCAGCGACGGATCGCTGAGGATCAAGGACGATGACCAGGCCCGGATGGCCACCGACAGGATGTCGGATGGTTGGGAAGAAACCCGCTTCGGCGGGTTTTTTGTTGCCTGCCATCCATGGCGGCAACCCTTGGGGCCGTCGCAAGCGACGTCAAAAATCGTTCCTGACGATTTTTTGTTGCCTGCCATTTGACCGCCAAGAATGGCGGAGATGCCGGTTTTGCAGGAGTAGTAACCGGCCTTGGCGGCAAGCCTCGGGGCTGTCGCGGGCGACGTCAGGAGCTGCTCCAGGCAATTCTTGCTTGCCGGCGAAAAAGTCCCGGCGCATTGCTCAGCGTCGGCTCAGCCGCCCTGAAGCGAGCGCGTCGCCCCCTGCGCCTTGCGCGTATACCAGAGCACCCGGCTCACCCCGCGGGTGATGGCCACGTAGGCCAGGCGCAGGGTCTCGTCCTGCATGGCCTGATCGTAGCTGCCGGCGAAGAAGCCGCAGTGGGCGTAGAGGGCGTTGCGCAGCGGGTGTGGCTCCGCCGGCAGGCAGTCGTCGAGGATGATCGCCACCTCGGCCTGCAGGCCCTTAGCGCGGTGGATGGTCATGGTCTTGACCGGCAGTTGCTTGTCCAGCTGCGCGCGGATCTGTTGCAGCGGCTCGTTGCGCCGGCTCAGCAGCAGCACGGCGGTGCGGTCGGCGTTGGCGCGCGTGGCGACGTGGGCGCATTGCGCGCCGATGTCTGCGAGCAGGCGCGGCATGCCGCTGGCCAGCTCGAAACGCTGGATCAGCTTGACGCCGTGATCGCCCGGCTGCATGGCCTTGTGCGCGATGCTGGTCTTGTCCTGCTTGCGTGCCACGCCGGCCAGTACCCGTTCGCCGTCGCGGATCACCGCCTCGACGCTGCGGTAGTTGGTGCCCAATAGCAGGGTGGTGCTCTTGCCGCGGCCCTTGCTGGGGAAGTGGCGGTCGAAGTCGATGAACAGCTCCGGCGAGCTGCCGCGCCAGCCGTAGATCGACTGCCAGTCGTCGCCGATGGCCATCAGGCTGAGCGTCTCGCCATGTCGGGCGAGTTCTCTGTGTACGGCTTGCAGCCACTGCAGGATCTGCGGCGAGATGTCCTGGAATTCGTCGATCAGCAGATGGCCGAGGGCGAGCAGAGCCTGGCCCGGTTTGCCGCCGTCCCGCTGCAGGCGCTCGCTCAGTCGCTGGAAGGCGCCGTTGAAGCTCATCAGCCCCTGGCGTTGCAGCAGGGCGTCGAAGTGCCCGTGGAACAGCTGCATGGCCTCGATGAAGTCGCGCTCGCGCGCGCCGCAGTCGAGCGCCTTGACGTCCAGACGGTCGAGACGCAGACCCAGGCTTTCGGCGAAACCGGCCTGGCTGTGTAGCAGCTCGAACAGCGGCTGCGCGGCGAATTCGCCGGCCAGCTTGCAGGCGTCCAGCGGCGCCTTGGGCTTGCCCTGCGGCGGCTCCTGCGGCGCGGCTAGCCTGAGCAGGCGATGCACCAGTGTGCGAAAGCGCGCGTCCGCGGCATAGGCGCTCTGGTAGGCCTGCTTGAGCAGGCGCTGCTGCGCCGGACGCAGGCGGCCGCCGGCCAGCGGGTTGTCCGGTTCCTCGCCGGGTTCGTCGAGTTGCTCGAACCAGCGCGGGTTGCCCAGCTCTTCCTTGGCCAGCGTCGCCATCGCCGAGTGGAAGGTGCGCACGCACTGGCGCGTATCGTGCGGGTAGCGCCAGAAGTCCAGCAGCCGCTGCAGGCGTTCGCGCAGCTCGGCGCAGGAGGCGTTGGTGAAGGAAATCACCGTCAGCCGCGCCGGGTCGATATGCAGGTGGCAGAGCATGAACACCACGCGCAGTACCAGGGTGCTGGACTTGCCCGAGCCGGCGCCGGCGAAGATGCGCGTCAGCGGCGCGCGGCAGAGGATCATCGCCCATTGCTCGTCCGAGGGGGCGCCGATCAGCCCGGCGCGCACCGCCTCGGCGACGCGCTGGCGCATGGCCTGGATCTGCGCATCGTCCACCTTGAGCCTGGCAGCGGGGTAGATACCCGCGGGGCCGGGTTTGTCGGCCTTTTGCTGGCGCTTGCCGGCTTTGCCGCCGGCGGTTTTCTTCTTCGCCGGTTTGCGCGCCGGCTGGCGCGGCTGGGCGGCCTCACGCTCGGCGCGTAGGTAGGCGGTGGTGCGGGGGAAGTAGCGGGCGAGGGCGCTGGACAGCAGTTTCTGGTAGCGCGCGACGGCGGACAGCATGCGGAGGGAATGACCTGATTGGCAAAGCCCGCATGATAAAGCCTGGGCGGCGATGGCAGGCAGTGATGGCGCAGGTTTAAAAGCGCAACTTTATGCAAGCGCGCCTCGTGGGCTGGCCGCAGACTGGCGGCAGTCATGGGAGATGCTCGATGAATCTGTCGCTTTACCTGCTTACCGTGCTGATCTGGGGCACCACCTGGATCGCCATCAAGTTCCAGATGGGCGAGGTGGCCGTCGCCGCCTCCATCGCCTACCGCTTCGCCCTGGCCGCCGCGGTGCTGTTCGCCCTGCTCTGGCTCAGCGGGCGGCTGCAGCGTCTGGATCGGCGCGGCCAGGCGATCTGCCTGGTGCAGGGGCTGTGCCTGTTCTGCCTCAATTTCCTCTGCTTCTACACCGCCAGCCAGTGGATACCCAGCGGCCTGGTGGCGGTGATCTTCTCCACCGCCACCTTGTGGAACGCGCTCAACGCGCGGCTGTTCTTCCGGCAGCGCATCGCCGCCAACGTGCTGCTCGGCGGCGCGCTGGGGCTGGCCGGCCTGGGGCTGCTGTTCTGGCCGGAGTTGGCCGGCCACGAAACCAGCCGCGAGAGCCTGCTGGGCATCGGCCTGGCGCTGCTCGGCACGCTGTTCTTCTCCGCCGGCAACATGCTTTCCAGCCTGCAGCAGAAGGCCGGGCTCAAGCCACTGACCACCAATGCCTGGGGCATGCTCTATGGCGCGCTGATGCTGGTGGGCATCTGCCTGGTCAGCGGTACGCCGTTCGCCTTCGAATGGAACGCGCGCTATATCGGCTCGCTGCTGTACCTGGCGATTCCCGGCTCGGTGATCGGCTTCACCGCCTACCTGACCCTGGTCGGGCGCATGGGGCCGGAGCGCGCGGCCTACTGCACCGTGCTGTTCCCGGTGGTGGCGCTGAATATCTCGGTGTTCGTCGAGGGCTACCAGTGGACGGCCCCGGCGCTGCTGGGCCTGGCGCTGGTGATGGCGGGCAACGTGCTGGTGTTTCGCAAACCCAAGGCGGTGCTGGCAGCGGCGCGCACCGCCTGAGTCAGCGACGGCCGCCTGGCGCGGCCGTCGGGGGGGCGACTCAGAAGTCGAGCTGATAGCCGAGGGTGAAGGTGCGACCACGGCCGGCGAAGTACTGGTCGTTGCGGGTGCTGGCCGCCTGCGCGTAGTAGGTCATGTAGTCGCGGTTGAGCAGGTTCTCCACGCCCAGGCTGGCTTCGCCCACCGGCAGGCGGTAGCCGACCGAGGCATCCACCAGGCTGTAGCCGTCGAAGTCCAGGCCGGGGGTGTCGAAGCTGCGGCTGGCGTAGTGGTTGGCCTGCACCCGGGTGTTGAGCTTGTCGCTCCACTTGGCCTGCCAGCTCATGCCGTAGCGGTCGGGGGCGATATTGGCGCCGTCCAGGTCGGTGTCCACCTTGCCGTCGCCGTCGGTGTCCGACTGGCCGTTGAGCTTGGCGTAGCTGGCCTGCAGACGATGCACGGCGTCGATCTGCCAGCCGGCGCTGGCCTCGATGCCGTCGATCTCGGTGCGTTCGCGACGCACCTGATACACGCCGCCGACGCTCTCCAGGCGCGAGCCGAGGTCGGAGTCGGATTCGAAGTAGCTGATTTCGGCATCGAAGGGGCCATGGTTCAGGCGCAGGCCGATCTCGCGGTTGTCGGTGACGATCGGCTGCAGGTCGAGGAAGCTGTCCACGCTCAGGCCGGGCTGGTTGATGCCACGCAGCACGCGGCCGACGTCGGGCATGCCGAAGCCTTCCGAGTAGTTGGCGAACACCTGCGCCCAGTCGCTGGCCTGGAACACCAGGCCGACGTTGTACAGGGTTTCCTCGAAGTCCGGCTCGCCGCCCTCGACGGATACGCCGCCCGGCGGCGTGGTGGTGGAGGCGATGGTGCGGAACGGATCGACCTCCAGCTTGGCGAACTCGTGGCGCACCCCGCCGTGCAGGGTCAGGCGCTCGTGGGCACGCACCTCGGCCTGGAGGAAGGGCGCGAGGTTCTTGAACACGGTTTCCGGCACCCACTCGCGGTCGGTGGCGATCAGCATCTGGCTGGTGGTGTCCTGCAGGAAGTCCAGGCCGCCGGTGAGCTTGAGCAGGCCATCGAACATGTCGTCGCGGCTCAGCGAGAGCTTGCCACCGTATTTGTCCGACTCGTTCTGCGACTGGTCGAACAGGGTGCCGACCGGGGCGATGGCCGGGTCCTGGAAGCTGGGCAGGATGTTGCCGCCGTAGCGGGCGCGGAAGCGCTGGCTGTACAGCTGGGCGGTGAACTGGTTGCCGGCCAGGTCGGCGTTGCTGTAGGTCAGGCTGGTGGCCAGCACCTCGTTCTGCGGCGCCTTGCCCGGCGGCTGGCCCTTGCGCGAGGTGGTCGGCACGTCGGCGGCGCGGTTGCCCGGCACGTTGACGTAGTCGTGCTCGCCCTCGAGCTGGAAGCGGTTGACCATCAGTTCGAGGTTCTGCTCGGCGTCGAACCAGTAGCCGAGCTTGACCAGCAGGTCGCTGCTGGTGGAATCCATGATGTCGCCCTGGGTGTCGTCGACGCCGATCAGCTCGCCGTCGGCGTCGTAGAACATGCCCCGGGTCTGGCCGCTGATGGCGGCCAGGTAGTCCCAACTGCCCTGGTTGCCTTCGACGCGGTAGTCCAGCTTGTAGCCCAGGCCGTCGCCGTCGAAGTCGTCGCCCGCCTCCAGGCTGACGCCGGCGTGCTGCCTGAGGCTGCCGCCCTGTGGCCGGCGGGTGACGTAGTTGATGATGCCGCCGGTGGCGCCCAGGCCATGCTCGGCGCTGGCGCCGTGGATCACCTCGATGCGCTCGACCATCGCCAGGTCGATGGTGTAGCCGTCGCGGCCGCCGGCCCGCAGCGGCGTGGACTGCGGCACGCCGTCGATCATCACCAGCGCGGCGCGGCCGCGGAAGGTCTCGCCGGCGTTGCTCAGCTTTTGCCGGCTCGGCGAGTAGGAGGGAATCAGGTTGCTCAGCACCTGGCCGTGGTCGCTGGTGATCGCCAGTTGCTGTTCGATCTGCTCGCGGCTGATGACGGTGATCTTCTGCGGCGTCTTGCCCACCTGGCTGTGGCCGCGGGTGGCGCTGATGGTCATGGCGTCCAGTTCGAGCTGTTGCTCGCGGTTGTCTTCGGCCAGGGCGCTGCTGCCCAGGCAGGCGAGGCTGATGGCGAGGCAGAGGCGGGTCTTGCGGTGCATGCGACGGCTCCGGTACGGCAGGAGGGGTTAGAAAGAGCTTGTAAAGATAATGTAAATACGAATTTGTTTCATTAGGTATTTTCGGCGCGCAGCCACCAGCCCCGCGGCGCAGTGTCGCGGGAAGGCGCCAGGAAGGGACTTACTCGCCGCGGATCAGGCGGCGCAGCGCGAAGCGGTTGGGGTGACAGGCCTCGGCCACCGCGCGCGGCAGCGGCAGGGGTTCGCCTTCCAGCCAGGCGGCGATCAGCTCGCCGGACAGCGGCGCGGTGATCAGCCCGCGCGAGCCGTGGCCGCTGTTGACGTACAGGCCGGGCAACCAGGGGCAGGGCGCCTGGGGCACCTGGCGGGCGTCCTTAGCCAGCACCGCGTAGCGTTCGGCGAAGGCCTCGGCATCGGCCAGCGGCCCGACTATGGGCAGGTAGTCCGGGCTGGTGCAGCGGAAGGCGGCGCGGCCTTCGAGCTGCGCCGGGTCGAGCTGGTCGGCCTGCAGGCGCTCGGCCAGATCGCTGGAAATGTCCTTGAGCAGCCCGAGGTTGCCGGCATGTTCGGCGACGCTCGGCGTCAGGTCGTCGCTGTGGAAGTCGAAGCTGGCGCCCAGGGTGTGCTCGCCGTCGCGTGGCGGGGCGACGTAGCCGTCGGCGCAGACCACGGTGCGCAGGGCGCTGCTGGCCGGATTGGCCGGCAGGCGGCTGATCTGCCCGCGGATGCGCTTGAGCGGCAGGCCGGCGCTCTGCGCGAAGCGGCAGATTTCCGCAGCGGCAGCCAGCACCAGCACCGGCGCGCGGGTCAGCTCCTGCTGGCCTGCCAGCACCTGCCACTGGTCGTCGTGGCGCCGCAGCTCCAGTGCCTCGCTGTGCGTCAGCAGGTCGATCGAAGGATGCGCGGCCAGCAGCCGGCATAGCGCCGGCGGGTG
>NZ_AVOF01000164.1:0-7217 GCF_000465935.2 Pseudomonas sp. EGD-AK9 | reverse complement strand
GGCGCAGCCGGCCAGGCCGGCGCCGATCACCACCGCGTGTTTGTCCTGCGCCTGGTGCGGGGGGCGGGCGAACCAGGGTTTGGTCTCGTCTCCCGTGGCGCCGATGAAGCGCCCCTTGAGTACCTCCCATTTCTTGCCCAGGCCGGGTACACGTTTCATCCGGAAGCCGGCGTCGTTCAGCGCCCGGCGCACCACGCCGGCGCTGCTGAAGGTGCCCAGGGTCGCGCCGGGAGCGGACAGCCGCGCCAGTTCGGCGAACAGCTCGGGCGTCCACATCTGCGGGTTCTTCGCCGGGTTGAAGCCGTCGAGGAACCAGGCGTCGATGCGTGCGTCCAGCTGCGCCAGCTGCTCCAACGCGTCGCCGATCAGCAAGGTCAAGGCGATGCGGCCATCGGCCAGCAGCAGGCGCTGGTAGCCGGGGTGAATGGCGCGGTACTGCACCAGCAATTGCTCGGCCTGGGGCGCCAGCTCCGGCCACAGGGCCAGGGCGCGCTGCAGGTCGGCCAGTTGCAGCGGGTACTTCTCCACGCTGACGAAGTGCAGGCGCGCACCGGCCGGCGCCTGCTGCTCGAACAGCTGCCAGGCGCAGAGGAAGTTCAGCCCGGTGCCGAAGCCGGTTTCGCCGATGCACAGGCACTCGCCGTCGCCGAGGGCGGCGAAGCGCGCCGCCAGGTCGTTGTTGGCGAGGAAGACGTAGCGGGTCTCTTCCAGGCCGTCTTGCTGGGAGAAGTAGACGTCGCCGAAGTGACGCGACAGGGGTTGGCCGCGTTCGTCCCAGTCGAGCTGGGCGTGATGAGGTTCTGACATGGAGGGGTTCCGCTGGATCGTGCGGCGATTCTACCGCGCCGCGCCGACGGGCAAAGGCGGGCATCATCCGTTACGCTGTGGTGATCATTCCAGGGAGGTTGCCGCATGTTCGAATCCGCCGAAATCGGCCGCAGCATCGATAAAGCCAGGTTCGAAGCCGAAGAGCCGGCGCTGCGCGAGGCGCTGCTGGAGGCGCAGTACGAGTTGAAGCAGCAGGCGCGCTTTCCGGTGATCGTGCTGATCAACGGCATCGAGGGCGCCGGCAAGGGCGAGACGGTCAAGCTGCTCAACGAGTGGATGGACCCGCGGCTGATCCAGGTCAGCACCTTCGACGTGCAGACCGACGAGGAACTGGCCCGGCCGCCGGCCTGGCGCTACTGGCGTCAGCTGCCGCCGAAGGGGCGCATCGGCGTGTTCTTCGGCAACTGGTACAGCCAGATGCTTCAG
The DNA here is from genome assembly GCF_000465935.2 of Pseudomonas sp. EGD-AK9. Classification (NCBI taxonomy): domain Bacteria; kingdom Pseudomonadati; phylum Pseudomonadota; class Gammaproteobacteria; order Pseudomonadales; family Pseudomonadaceae; genus Pseudomonas; species Pseudomonas sp. EGD-AK9. The sequence goes on along the minus strand of NZ_AVOF01000164.1, from coordinate 5,963 downwards.
GGCCGGGTGCATGGGCGCTTCAAGGACGCCGTGCTGGATCAGGCCATCGATGGCGCCGAGCGCCTGGAGCGCATGCTCTGCGACGAGGGCGCGCTGATCTTCAAGTTCTGGTTCCACCTGTCCAAGCAGCATATGAAGGCGCGCCTGGAGGCGCTCAAGGACGACCCGCTGCACAGCTGGCGCATCAGCCCGCTGGACTGGCAGCAGTCGAAGACCTACGACAAGTTCGTCCACTACGGCGAGCGTGTGCTGCGCCGCACCAGCCGCGACTACGCGCCCTGGTACGTGGTCGAGGGGGTCGACGAGTATTACCGCAGCCTGACCGTCGGGCGCATCCTCCTCGAGGGGCTGCAGGCGGCGCTGGCCAGCCAGCAGCGCGCGCAGCGCCAGCCGCATGCCGCGCCGCTGGTGTCGAGCCTGGACAGCAGCGCTCTGCTGGCCAGCCTGGACATGACCCAGGCGCTGGACAAGGACGACTACAAGGAGCAACTGACCGTCGAGCAGGCGCGTCTGTCCGGTTTGATGCGCGACAAACGCATGCGCAAGCACGCGCTGATCGCGGTGTTCGAGGGCTACGACGCGGCCGGCAAGGGCGGCGCCATCCGCCGCGTTACCGGCGCGCTGGATCCGCGCCAGTACCGCATCGTGCCGGTGGCCGCGCCCACCGAGGAAGAGCGCGCCCAGCCCTACCTGTGGCGCTTCTGGCGGCATATCCCGGCGCGCGGCAAGTTCACCATCTTCGACCGCAGCTGGTATGGCCGGGTGCTGGTGGAGCGGGTCGAGGGGTACTGCAGCGAGGCCGACTGGCTGCGCGCCTACGGCGAGATCAACGACTTCGAGGAGCAACTGAGCGACGCCGGGGCGATCCTGGTCAAGTTCTGGCTGTCCATCGACCAGGACACTCAGCTGGCGCGCTTCCAGGAGCGCGAGCAGATCCCCTTCAAGCGTTTCAAGATCACCGAGGAAGACTGGCGCAACCGCGACAAGTGGCCGCAATACGCCGACGCGGTGGGCGACATGGTCGACCGCACCAGCACCGAGATCGCCCCCTGGACCCTGGTGGAAGCCAACGACAAGCGCTTTGCCCGGGTCAAGGTGCTGCGCACCATCAACCAGGCGATCGAGGCGGCCTTCGCCAAGGATTGAGGTGCATACGCCGGATCAATGATGGTCGCGCCCCGGGATCGGACGGATTTATCTTCGCCATATCCGCCATCCAATAACAACGAGGTGCGTCATGCGTGAAGTGGTGATAGTCGACAGCGTGCGGACTGGCCTGGCCAAGTCCTTTCGCGGCAAGTTCAACCTGACCCGGCCGGACGACATGGCCGCCCACTGCGTCGACGCGCTGCTGGTGCGCAACGGCATCGATCCGAAGCAGGTCGACGACTGCATCGTCGGCGCCGGCTCCAACGAGGGCGCGCAGGGCATGAACATCGGCCGCAACGTCGCGGTGCTCTCCGGCCTGGGCAACCCGGTGGCGGGCATGACCCTCAACCGCTTCTGCTCCTCGGGCCTGCAGGCCATCGCCATCGCCGCCAACCAGGTGGCCTCCGGCTGCAGCGAGATCATCGTCGCCGGTGGCGTCGAGTCCATCACCATGACCCTGAAAAGCATGAACATGGACCAGCTGTTCAACCCGCTGCTGCAAAAGGACAACCCCGGCATCTACTACCCCATGGGCAAGACCGCCGAGATCGTCGCCAACCGCTACGGCATCACCCGCGAGGCCCAGGACGCCTATGCCCTGCAGAGCCAGCAGCGCACCGCCCGCGCCCAGGCCGAGGGGCTGTTCGCCGACGAAATCGTACCGATGGCGGTGAAGTACCAGGTCGAGGACAAGGCCAGCGGCGAGAAGAAGATTCTCGACGGCGTGGTCGAGGCGGACGACTGCAATCGCCCGGACACCAGCCTCGAATCCCTGGCCGCGCTGCAGCCGGCCTTCGATCCGGCCGGCAGCGTCACCGCCGGCAATGCCTCGCAGCTGTCCGACGGCGCCTCCATGACCCTGGTGATGAGCCTGGAGAAAGCGCTCGAGTTGGGCCTGACGCCCAAGGCGTATTTCCGTGGTTTTACTGTGGCTGGCTGCGAGCCCGACGAGATGGGCATCGGCCCGGTGTTCTCGGTGCCCAAGCTGCTCAAGGCCAAGGGCCTGACGGTCGACGACATCGATCTCTGGGAGCTCAACGAGGCCTTCGCCTCGCAGTGCCTGTACTGCCGCGACAAGCTGGAGATCGACAACGCCAAGTACAACGTCAACGGCGGCTCCATCTCCATCGGCCACCCCTTCGGCATGACCGGCTCGCGCCAGGTCGGCCATCTGGTGCGCGAGCTGCAGCGCCGCCAGCTGCGCTACGGCATCGTCACCATGTGCGTTGGCGGCGGCATGGGGGCGACGGGGCTGTTCGAGGCTTATCGCTGAGTCCAAGGTTCTTCGCCCCAACGAAAACCGGATCCTCGATCCGGTTTTTTATTGGCCTGGCGTATGCGGCATGCAATCGGGACGCCTGCCCCGGATTGCATCCGGGCTGCGGGTGCGCGTTTGTAGCGGCCTTGGCGGGGGCACCGGGATGGCAGGGCATAAAAAAACCGGATCGCCGATCCGGTTTCTTATGCGAGCGGGCTGACTCAGGCGGCGACGAAGCCGGCGGGGTAGGCCAGGGCGGCCTGGCTGCTCTGCACTTCGCCGATGGTTTCGCGGACCACCTGCTTGGCCAGGCAGGCGCACTTGCCGCACTGGCTGGCGATGCCGAGGGTGCTGCGCACTTCACGGTAGCTGCAGCAGCCTTCATAGACCGCGTCGCGGATTTGCGTATCGGTGACACCTTCACAGAGGCAGACGTACATAAGCAAGGCTCGTCTTGGTGGATCTGTTTGATGCGACGGATACTAATGTTAATGAGAATGCTTGTCAAAGAACTCTTGCAAATGCCCGCGCTAGAGACCTGGCTGGCTGACGAACGGTTGCCGCCGTGGCGGCCGCGGCCAGAAAAAATCCGGAAGAGTTTTTGACTGCGCCTGGCGACGGCCGGCAGCAGGCAAAAGGGTCGAGTGGCCGCGGCGGGTGGTGCGCATCACTGGGCTGCAGCCTGCGAGGCCGGGCGGCCAGACGCGATGGGGCATCGGCAAAAAACCGGCGCGAGGCCGGTTTCTGGTGGGGACTGATTGCCGCGCAACGGCTTACTGGTCGAATTCGTCCCAGCCGCCCATTTCCTTCCAGCGGTTGACGATGCCGCAGAACAGCTCGGCGGTCTTCTCGGTGTCGTAGCGCGCCGAGTGCGCCTCCTTGCCGTCGAACTCGATGCCGGCGGTCTGGCAGGCCTTGGCCAGTACGGTCTGGCCGTAGGCGAGGCCGGCCAGGGTGGCGGTGTCGAAGCTGGAGAAGGGGTGGAAGGGGTTGCGCTTGATGCCGCAACGGGCCACCGCGGCGTTGAGGAAACCCAGGTCGAAGCTGCTGTTGTGGCCGACCAGGATGGCGCGCTTGCAGCCGGCCGATTTGATCGACTTGCGCAGGCCCTTGAAGATCTCGCCGAGGGCGTGTTCTTCGCTCACCGCCATGCGCAGCGGGTGATCCAGCTTGATCCCGGTGAACTCCAGCGCCGCCGCCTCGATATTGGCGCCTTCGAACGGCTCGATGCGGAAGAAGTGGGTGTGATCCGGGTAGAGGAAGCCGCTCTCGTCCATGGCGATGGTGGTTGCGGCGATCTCCAGCAGGGCGTCGGTGGCGCAGTTGAAACCGCCGGTCTCGACGTCCACCACCACCGGCAGGTAGCCGCGAAAGCGCGCCGCCATGGGCGTGCGCGGGCCGGACGGCAGGCTGGGATCGAGTTCGTCGTCGTAATGCTCTTCGCTCACGCCTGGCCCTCCAGCAGCTTCCAGCGCAGGGTTTCGCCGGCGCGCAGGGGGATCACCGTCTGCTCGCCCAGCGGCAGGCTGGCCGGGGCGGTCCAGTCCTGGCGCACCAGGGTGATCGAGTCGCTGTTGCGCGGCAGGCCGTAGAAGTCCGGGCCGTGGCAGCTGGCGAAGCCTTCCAGCTTGTCCAGCGCACCGCGCTGCTCGAAGGCCTCGGCGTACAGCTCGATGGCGGCATAGGCGGTGTAGCAGCCGGCGCAGCCGCAGGCGGCTTCCTTGGCGTGCTTGGCGTGCGGCGCCGAGTCGGTGCCGAGGAAGAACTTGCGGCTGCCGCTGACGGCGGCGTCGAGCAGGGCTTCCTGGTGCACGTTGCGCTTGAGGATCGGCAGGCAATAGAAGTGCGGGCGGATGCCGCCGACCAGCATGTGGTTGCGGTTGTACAGCAGATGATGGGCGGTGATGGTGGCGCCGACGTTGGCCGGCGCGGCCTCGACGAACTGCACCGCGTCGCGGGTGGTGATGTGCTCGAACACCACTTTCAGCGTGGGGAAGCGCTCGACCACACGGCGCAGGTGCTCGTCGATAAAGGCCTTCTCGCGGTCGAACACGTCGATCTCGGCGCGGGTCACCTCGCCGTGCACCAGCAGCGGCATGCCCACCTCGGCCATGGCTTCCAGCACCGGGAAGATCTTGTCGATGCTGGTCACGCCCGAATCGGAGTTGGTGGTGGCGCCGGCCGGGTACAGCTTGGCGGCGTGGACGAAGCCGGCGGCCTTGGCCTGGCGCACGTCCTCGGGGCTGGTGTTGTCGGTGAGGTAGAGCACCATCAGCGGCTCGAAGCGGCTGCCGGCCGGGCGCGCGGCCAGGATGCGCTGGCGATAGGCGTCGGCCTCGGCGGCGTTGCGTACCGGCGGTACCAGGTTGGGCATGATGATGGCGCGGGCGAAGGTGCGCGCGACGTCGCCGACGGTGTGCGGCAGCACCGCGCCATCGCGCAGGTGAATGTGCCAGTCATCGGGACGCAGGAGAGTCAGGCGGTCGGACATGGGGGCTTCCAGGCGGGTAAAACGTGAGCGGAATGCTACCGGAAACCGCCGGAAAATGCGCTGTGGGCGGGACGGACGACGTCGCGCCGGCGGATTTTGCGTGCCGACACGAGCGGTGCGCGAAGCAATTCGCCCCTACAGTTTTTCGCCAAGGCACCGATACCTAGGGAGAACCGTGTATTCGTGGAGCCCGTCGTGCGCCAGCCCCGTCTTGTCCTTTCCTGTCTGCTGGCCGGCCTGGCCCTGAGCCTGCCGGCGCACGCCGTCAGCTTTCAGACCCGCCTGGAACAGGTGGAATGGAAGGTCGAGGGCGATCAGTTTGAGTGCCGCCTGAGCCAGCCGATCAGTCAGTTCGGCAGCGGCGAGTTCGTGCGCCGTGCCGGCGAGCAGGTGACCTTCCGCCTCAAGGCGCGTGAACGCTGGCTCGGCGCCGGCTCGGCGACCCTGCTGGCGGCGGCAGCGCCCTGGCAACCGGGGCGCGGCGACATCCACCTGGGCGTGGTCAGCGTCGGCAACGGCGAGGTACCGTTCAACAGCTCCCATGAGCAGGGCGCGCGGCTGCTCACCGGTCTGCTGGAAGGGCGCAGCCCGCTGGTGCGCCACCGCACCCTCAACGGCGGCGATAGCCTCGAGGTACGCCTGCTGCCGGTGAAGTTCCACAAGGCCTACGAGGACTACCAGGCCTGCACGGCCAAGCTGCTGCCGGTCAACTTCGAGCAGATCCGCCAGGCGCAGATCGGCTTTCCCGGCGGCGGTGTCGAGCTGGACGCCATGGCCCGCGCCAAGCTGGACATCGTGCTCGACTTCATCAAGGCCGACCCCAGCATCAACAGCTTCCAGATCGACGGTCACGCCGACAACAGCGGCAACCGCCTGACCAACCGCGACCTGTCGCGCCGCCGCGCCCTGGCGGTGCAGGAGTACCTGGTGGCCGGCGGCGTGCCGGTCGAGCAGATCACCCTGCGTTTTCATGGCGAGCGTTACCCGCTGGCACCCAACAACAGCGAGGCCAACCGCGCCAAGAACCGCCGCGCCACCCTGCGCCTGGAGCGCCTGCCGCCGGCC
>NZ_AVOF01000163.1:0-27565 GCF_000465935.2 Pseudomonas sp. EGD-AK9 | reverse complement strand
AGGGCCAGGCCGATGCCGCGGCTGGCGCCGCAGATCAGCACTTCGGCGGGGGCGGACAGGCGCTGCCAGAACGTCATGGGGTGCTCCTGCTGGTGGGGGCGCAGCTGGCATACTGGCCGCTGGCTTGTTCAGGATAGTGCAGCATGCGCGTGTGGATCGATGCCGACGCCTGCCCTCGGGCGGCGCGGGACCAGGTGGTGAAGTTCGCCCTCAAGCGGGGGTTCGAGGTGGTGCTGGTGGCCGGCCAGGCGGTGGCGCGGCCGAATTTCGCCTGCGTCAAACTGGTCGTGGTGCCCAGCGGCCCGGACGCCGCCGACGATCATCTGGTCGAACACGCCCAGCCCGGCGAGCTGGTGATCTGCAGCGACGTGCCGCTGGCCGACCGCCTGGTGAAGAAGGGCGTGGCGGCGCTCGATCCGCGCGGCCGCGAGTTCGACGAGCGCAACATGGGCGAGCGCCTGGCGGTGCGCAACCTGTTCACCGACCTGCGCGAGCAGGGCCAGGTCGGCGGCGGCCAGGCGCCTTACGCGGAAAAGGATCGGCAGGCCTTCGCCAATGCGCTGGACCGGATCCTGACCCGCTTGAGCCGGTAACTCGTTCCGGATCGCATCCGGGCTACGGACTGCTTCGGCGGGAGGCGCTTTAGCGGCGATCGAGGTGGAGCCAGTCGCGGCTAAAGCCCCTCCCACAATGCTGGACATCGCTACCCACACAGATAGGTGCCGGTGCCCACCGCCACCAGGGTGCCGTCGTCGCTGTGCAGCTCCATGCGCACCACCGCCACCTTGTTACCGGCGCGCAGCGGCACCGCGGTGGCGGTGAAGCGCTGGCCGCGGCCGGGGCGCAGGTAGTCGATGCGCAGGTCGATGGTGCCCAGCTTGGACAGCTTGGCCATGCGCTCGGCGGCCGGCAGGTGCTGGTGGTTGGCGAAGGCGCCGATCAACGCCATGGCGCCACCACAGACGTCGAGCAGCGAGGAGATCACCCCGCCGTGGAGGATGCCGTGGACGAAGTTGCCGATCAGCTCGGGCTTCATCGGCAGGTGCATGGTCACCCGCTCCAGGCTCAGTTCGTCCAGCTCGATGCCGAGCACCTGGTTGAACGGGATGCGCTGGAAGAAACTGGCCACCGCCTGTTGCAGGTCGGGGCTGAGGACGAAGGGCTGGGACATGGCAGGGGCTCCGGGAAATCCTGTCGCCACGCTGCCGCAGCGCGCCAGACTTGGCCAGAGGCAGTGCAGGAGTACCCTGAGCATTGGCCGGATCGGCCTCGGCTGGCAGCCTGTAGGGTGGGTCGGGCGGCGTTCCGCTTTAGCCCACCAATGGGGCTCAATGTGGGCTAAAGCCCACCCTACAGGGCCCGGCTTGGCGTTATCGCCAAGTAAAGCGCAACGCCACCTGCGCGTTCCAACCCGTCAGTGGTGCGCCAGCTCCAGCACCCGGTCGACCAGCTTGTTGATGCCCGACGCCGCCTCGGCGATGGACTGGGCGAGCATGTACGCGGGGGTGGTGACCAGCTTGTGCGCGTGGTCCTCGACGATTTCGCTGACTTCGCATTCATGGTGCTCGGCGCCCATCTGGGTCAGCGCGGCGGCGGTGTCGTGGTCGGTGCCGATGGTGCAGATCACCCCGGCGCCGAAGATCTTCGCCGCCAGGGCCGGGGCGATGCAGATCAGGCCGAGTGGCTTGCCGGCGCTGGCGAAGGCCTTGCACGCGGCCAGCACGTCGGGCTGCACGCTGCAGGCGGCGCCGCTGATGGCGAAGTCGGAGAGGTTCTTCGCCACGCCGAAGCCGCCGGGCAGGATCAGTGCGTCGAAGTCGGCCACGTGCAGCTCCTTGACGTCCTTGATCTTGCCGCGGGCGATGCGCGCGGACTCCACCAGCACGTTGCGCGTCTCGTCCATCTCGTCGCCGCTGTAGTGATCGACCACGTGCAGCTGCGTCACGTTGGGGGCGAAGCACTGCACCGTGGCGCCGCGCTGGTCGAGGCGCAGCAGGGTGATCACGCTTTCATGGATTTCGGCGCCGTCGTAGACGCCGCAGCCGGACAGAATCACTGCGACTTTTTTGTTCATGCTCGACTCCTGGTGAGGGTAAAGGTCGCCCGCGCCGGCACCTGGGTGCGGCGGGCGGCGGCTGTTGCCGATGCGGGGTGGCGGCGAGGCGTGCGCATGCTGTCGTCAAATGCCGCTCAGACTGTCATTTGCCGCCGCGAGCCGCGGCGGTCCGAGGACTAGGATGAATAACAGACTAGCCCCAAGACAAGCACAACGATACGGCTCGGCCATGAATTACGTCCTCTATGCGGTGCCCTTCTTCTTTCTCCTGATCGGCCTCGAACTGCTCGCCGATCGCTGGCGCGGCATGCGCAGCTATCGCCTGGCCGATGCCGTCAGCAGCCTCAGCACCGGGGTGCTGTCGCAGGCCACCGGGCTGCTGACCAAGGCGGTCGGCCTGCTCACCTACACCTTCGCCTGGCAACAGCTGGCGTTGTTCGAGCTTTCCGCCGATAGCCTGTTGGTGTGGCTGCTGGCCTTCGTCTTCTACGACTTCTGCTACTACTGGAACCATCGCCTGGGCCACGAACGCAACGTGCTCTGGGCGGCCCATGCGGTGCACCACCAGAGCGAGGACTACAACCTCTCCACCGCGCTGCGCCAAACCAGCACCGGCTTCGTCTTCGGCTGGCTGTTCTACCTGCCGATGGCGGTGGCCGGCGTGCCGCCGCTGGTGTTCCTCACGGTGGCGGCGCTCAACCTGCTCTATCAGTTCTGGGTGCATACCCGGCACATTCCCAAGCTGGGCTGGTTCGAGTGGCTGTTCATCACGCCCTCCAACCACCGCGTGCATCATGCGCAGAACCCTGTGTACATGGATCGCAATTACGGCGGCGTGTTCATTGTCTGGGATCGAATGTTCGCCACCTTCCAGGAGGAGCTGGACGACGAACCGGTGATCTTCGGCGTGACCACGCCGCTGGCCAGCTGGAATCCGCTATGGGCCAATCTGCAGGTGTATGCCGGGCTGTGGCGCGATGCTCGGCGCGCGGCGTCCTGGTGGGACCGCTTGCGCATCTGGTTTATGCCCACTGGCTGGCGCCCGGCCGATGTGGCGGCGCGCTACCCGCAGGAGAAGCCGGACCTGAGCCGCTTTCGCCAGTTCGAGGTGACGCTGGGGCGCGGTGCGCAGCTCTATGCCTTGCTGCAGTTCGTCTGCTACCTGCTGGCCGGGGTGTGGCTGCTGGCGCGGGGCGATTCGTTGGCAGTGGGCGGCGTGCTGCTGGCGTGCCTGTGGCTGGGCCTGGGTCTGTCCAGCATCGGCCTGTGGCTGGAGAATCGCGCTGGCGCCGTGCGCCTGGAGTGCCTGCGGCTGGGCTTGAATCTGCCGGCGTTCTGGCTTGCCGAGGTGCTCGGCCTGCTGAGCATGGACCTGGCCGCCTGGTGCGGGTTGGCCGTCTACAGCCTGGCCAGCCTGCTGGCAATGTGGCTGGCGCGCTCGCGCGGCTCAGCCACTGCGGCCCTGGCGCCGCCGGTATAGCCAGGTCAGCGTCAGCAGCAGGGCCAGGCCGCCGAGCAGGTACAGCTGGTAGCGGCGCAGCTCGTCGAGCAGGCCCTCCATGGCGTGGCCCAGGCTGTAGGCCAGCAGGCTCAGACCGCCGGCCCAGAGCCCGGCGCCGATGGCGTCGAGCAGCAGGTAGCGGCGCCAGGAGTAGCCGGACAGGCCGATGGCCAGCGGCATCACCGTGCGCAGCCCGTAGAGGAAGCGAAAGCCCAGCACCCACAGGTCCGGATGACGCCTGAGCAGGGCGCTGGCGCGCTCGCCCAGCGGTTGCCAGCGCGGGCGCCGGGCGAGTAGCGCGCGGCCGTGACGGCGGCCGAGGTGGAACCACAGCTGGTCGCTGGCGAAGGTGCCGAGGAAGGCGCACAGCGCCACCCATTCGATCTGCAGCAGGTCGCGCACCGCCAGGTAGGCGGCCAGCAGCAGCGATACCTCGCCTTCGAGGAAGGTGCCGAGGATCAGCGCCGGGTAGCCGAACTGGCGGATCAGGTCGTGCAGCATGGACGGTCTGCGCCTATGGGAAAGGCGCTCAGCCTACTCCTGCCGCGGTGCGCCCGAAAAGCGCCGGCGCATGCCACAATGCCCGGCAAAGCGTGCGACCCGCCGTCGCATCCGGTCATCCAGCTGTCATCATTTGGTCATAATGGCCGCTTATAACCGTCACACTGGCCCGCCCGTGCGGGCTCTGGAGTCTGCCGTGAGCGTTACCCCCGCCAATCGCCTGTTCCCCGCCACCCGCCTGCGCCGCAACCGCCGCGACGAATTCTCCCGCCGCCTGGTGCGCGAGCATCGCCTGAGCGTCGACGACCTGATCCTGCCGGTGTTCGTCCTCGACGGCGACAACCGCCGCGAGGTCGTGCCGTCGATGCCGGGCGTCGAGCGGCTGTCTATCGACCTGCTGCTGCAAGAGGCCGAGCACTGGGTGGCGCTGGGCATTCCGGCGCTGGCGCTGTTCCCGGTCACGCCGCTGGAGAAGAAGTCGCTCGATGGCGCCGAGGCCTGGAACCCGGACGGCATCGCCCAGCGTGCGATTCGCGCCCTGCGGGCGAAATTCCCCGAGCTGGGGGTGATCAGCGATGTGGCCCTGGACCCCTTCACCACCCACGGCCAGGACGGCATCCTCGACGAGTCCGGCTACGTGCAGAACGACATCACCGTCGATGCGCTGGTCAAGCAGGCGCTGTCGCACGCCGAGGCCGGCGCCCAGGTGGTCGCCCCCTCGGACATGATGGACGGCCGCGTGCAGGCGATCCGCGAGGCGCTGGAGCTGGCCGATCACCCCAACGTGCGCATCATGGCCTACTCGGCCAAGTACGCCAGCGCCTACTACGGCCCGTTCCGCGACGCGGTGGGCTCGGCCGCCAACCTCGGCAAGGGCAACAAGCTCGGCTACCAGATGGACCCGGCCAACGGCGACGAGGCCCTGCACGAAGTGGCCGCCGACCTGGCCGAAGGCGCCGACATGGTCATGGTCAAGCCCGGCATGCCCTACCTGGACATCCTCTGGCGGGTGAAGGATGCCTACAAGGTGCCGACCTTCGTCTACCAGGTCAGCGGCGAGTACGCCATGCACATGGCGGCGATCGAGAACGGCTGGCTGTCCGAGGCGGTCATACTGGAATCGCTGACCGCCTTCAAACGCGCCGGCGCCGATGGCATCCTCACCTACTTCGCCGTACGTGCGGCAGAACTCTTGCAACAGGGGCGCTGACGCCCCCAGGAACCCAGCAATGAACACCGAAGGACTCAGTAGCGAATTGCTCGACGCACCCCTGGTGCCGGCGGAGGTGACGGTCGATCCGCCCGCGGTGGAAAGCCCGCCGCCGGCACCGGTGGCGGTGCCCAGCCTGGACGACAGCAGCCTGTACATCCACCGCGAGCTGTCGCAGCTGCAATTCAATATCCGCGTGCTGGAGCAGGCGCTGGACGAGTCCTACCCGCTGCTGGAGCGGCTGAAGTTCCTCTTGATCTTCTCCAGCAACCTCGACGAGTTCTTCGAGATTCGCGTCGCCGGCCTGAAGAAGCAGATCAACTTCGCCCGCGAGCAGGCCGGCGCCGACGGCCTGCAGCCGCACCAGGCGCTGGCGCGCATCAGCGAGCTGGTGCACGAACAGGTCGAGCGGCAGTACGCCATCCTCAACGACACGCTGTTCCCGGCCCTGGCCAAGCACAATATCAACTTCATCCGCCGGCGCTTCTGGACCACCAAGCTCAAGGCCTGGGTGCGGCGTTATTTCCGCGACGAGATCGCGCCGATCATCACCCCCATCGGCCTCGACCCGACCCACCCCTTCCCGCTGCTGGTGAACAAGAGCCTGAACTTCATCGTCGAGCTGGAAGGCGTCGATGCCTTCGGTCGCGATTCCGGTCTGGCGATCATCCCGGCGCCGCGTCTGCTGCCGCGGATCATCCGCGTGCCCGAGGAGGTCGGTGGTGCCGGCGACAACTACGTGTTCCTCTCCTCGATGATCCATGCCCACGCCGACGACCTGTTCCAGGGCATGAAGGTCAAGGGTTGCTACCAGTTCCGCCTGACCCGCAACGCCGACCTGTCGGTGGACACCGAGGACGTCGAGGACCTGGCCCGCGCCCTGCGCGGCGAGCTGTTTTCCCGCCGCTACGGCGATGCGGTGCGCCTGGAGGTGGTCGACACCTGCCCGAAGCACCTGCGCGACCACCTGCTCAAGCAGTTCGGCCTGACCGAGCACGAGCTGTACCAGGTCAACGGCCCGGTCAACCTGACCCGGCTGTTCAGCATCACCGGCCTGGACAGCCACCCGGAGCTGCAGTACACGCCGTTCACCCCGGTGATCCCCAAACTGCTGCAGAACGCCGAGAACATCTTCAGCGTGGTCAGCAAGCAGGACATCCTCCTGCTGCACCCCTTCGAGTCCTTCACCCCGGTGGTCGATCTGCTGCGCCAGGCCGCCAAGGACCCGCACGTGCTGGCGATCAAGCAGACCCTGTACCGCTCCGGGGCCAACTCGGAGATAGTCGATGCCCTGGTGGAAGCGGCGCGCAACGGCAAGGAGGTCACCGCGGTGATCGAGCTGCGCGCGCGCTTCGACGAGGAGTCCAACCTGCAGCTGGCCAGCCGCCTGCAGCAGGCCGGCGCGGTGGTGATCTACGGCGTGGTCGGCTTCAAGACCCACGCCAAGATGATGCTGATCCTGCGCCGCGAGAACGGCGAGATCGTCCGCTACGCCCACCTCGGCACCGGCAACTACCACGCCGGCAACGCCCGCCTGTACACCGACTACAGCCTGCTGACCGCCGACGTGGCGCTGGGTGAGGACGTGGCCAAGCTGTTCAGCCAGCTGATCGGCATGGGCAAGACCCTGCGCATGAAGAAGCTGCTGCACGCGCCCTTCACCCTGAAGAAGACCCTGCTCGACCTGATCGCCAAGGAAACCGCGGCGGCCGCCGAGGGCAAGCCGGCGCAGATCATCGCCAAGTTCAACTCGCTGACCGACCCCAAGGTGATCCGCGCGCTGTACAAGGCCAGCCAGACCGGGGTGAAGATCGACCTGGTGGTGCGCGGCATGTGCTGCCTGCGCCCGGGCATCGCCGGGGTGTCGCACAACATCCAGGTGCGCTCGATCATCGGCCGCTTCCTCGAGCACACCCGGGTGTTCTACTTCCTCAACGGTGGCGACGAGAAGATCTACCTGTCCAGCGCCGACTGGATGGAGCGCAACCTCGACAAGCGCGTCGAGACCTGCTTCCCGGTGGAGGGCAAGAAGCTGATCCTGCGGGTGAAGAAGGAGCTGGAGGCCTACCTGACCGACAACACCCAGGCCTGGGTGCTGCAGCCCGACGGCCGCTACCAGCGTCTGCAGCCCACCGGCAACCAGAACCCGCGCAGCGCCCAGTCCGGCCTGCTGGAGAAGCTCACCGCACCGCTGATCAGTGCTCGATAAAGAAGGCCGCAGGCCGGGAGAGGGCTTCGTGGCCCTGTTTCACTGTTTGTGACCCTCTCCCCCAGCCCCTCTCCCGTAAACGGGAGAGGGGTGACGAATCCCGCTGGCTCAAGTGATCAGCTGACGCTCAGGTCCAGGTCGATGCGCTTGAGCCAGGCCGCTTCGGCCTCGAAGTCGGCCTGGGTCAGCGGGTTGGCCGCCAGCCAGCCGTCGGGGAAGTGAATTTCCAGGCTGTTGTCGCCGGCCTTGAGCTGCACCTGCGGCATGTCCTGGCTGCCGCGGATATGGTGGAAGAGGATGGCGAAGCGCAGCAGCACGCACAGGCGCATCAGCTTGACGCCTTCCTCGCCGAACTCGGCGAACTTGTCCTTGGGGATGTTGCGCCGGTGGCCGCGCACCAGCAGGGCGAGCATCTGCTGATCCTGGCGGGAGAAGCCGGACAGGTCGGAGTGCTCGATCAGGTAGGCGCCGTGCTTGTGGTACTGGTAGTGGGCGATGTCCAGGCCCACCTCGTGCACCTTGGCGCCCCAGCTCAGCAGTTCGCGGTGCCAGTCGTCGTTCAGGCCCCAGTCGTCGGCCACCTTGTCCAGCGCCGAGAGCGCCTTGGCCTCGACCCGTGCGGCCTGATCCACATCGACGTGGTAGCGCTCCATAAAGGCCGACAGGGTGCGTTCGCGCACGTCCTCGTGCTGGTGACGACCGAGCAGGTCGTAGAGCACGCCTTCGCGCAGCGCGCCTTCGGAGTGGCTCATGCGCTGGATCTCGCAGGCGTCGAAGATCGCCTCGAGGATCGCCAGGCCGGCGGGGAAGATGCTGCGCCGGTCCGGCTTGATGCCGTCGAGTTCGAGCTTGTCCACCTCGCCCAGCTTGAACACCTTGCGCTTGAGCCAGGCCAGGCCCTCGGCGTTGACCTCGCCGTTGCCCAGGCCGGCGCCCTTGATGGTCAGGCCGATGGCCTTGATGGTGCCGGAAGCGCCGACGGCGTCCTCCCAGCCGAGCCGGCGCAGGCCCTGCTCGATGCCCATCAGTTCCAGGCGCGCCGCGGTATAGGCCTGGGCGTAGCGCGCCGGGGTGATCTTGCCGTCCTTGAAATAGCGTTGGGTGTAGCTGACGCAGCCCATCTGCAGGCTCTCGCGCAGCAGCGGCTCGAAGCGCTGGCCGATGATGAACTCGGTGCTGCCGCCGCCGATATCGGCGACCAGGCGCCTGCCGGGGGTGTCGGCGATGCTGTGCGACACGCCGAGGTAGATCAGCCGCGCTTCCTCGCGGCCGGAGACCACCTCCACCTGGTGGCCGAGAATCTCCTCGGCGCGACGGATGAACACCGCGCGGTTGCGCGCCTCGCGCAGGGCGTTGGTGCCGACGATGCGCACCGCGCCTTCCGGCAGGCTGGCGGTGAGCTGGGCGAAGCGGCGCAGGCAGTCGAGCCCGCGTTGCATGGCTTCTTCGCTGAGCTGGCGCTCGTCGTCGATGCCGGCGGCCAGCTGCACCTTGTCGCCGAGGCGCTCGAGGATGCGGATCTCGCCATGGTCGGCCTTGGCCAGCACCATATGGAAGCTGTTCGAGCCCAGGTCGATGGCGGCGATCAGGGGATAACTCTCGGCGGGGGCTTGGGGCATGGTGGCGGCATCTCGGTCGATATCCGCGCCATCGTGCCACGACTGAGCGGATGAGCCAACGCATACGGATGTCGCATGAAACTGGTCTAGACCGCTGGCGCCCCGAGCGCCAGCGCCAGCAAGGGCTGCCGCAGGCACTGCTCGTCGCAGTTGGACCCGGCGCCGCCGCGATCCACCACCAGGAAGCGCCCGGGGCGCTCCAGGCACAGCAGCGGGTGGTGCCAGGTGCCGCGGGCATAGTTGACGCCCTGATCCGGTGCGCTGACGAAGGCGCGGATCTTCGACTCGTCCAGCGCGCCGGGCGGGGCGACGACGATCAGCATGCGCGCGCCGTCCACCGGGTAGAAGGCCTGGCTGCCCAGCGGGTGGCGTTCGAGCATGCGGATCTCGATGGGCGCGTGCCAGGCCTGGCCCTCGAACAGGCTCAGCAGCACCCGTGATGCGCTCCCGGCCGCCTCGATGCGGGCCAGGTCGTGGTAGCGGGTGGTGGTGCCGGCGTTGATCGCAAAGGATGTGGCGCCGGCCGCTTCGATCACCTCGCCGAAGGCGGCGAAGGCTTCGCGGCTCAGCGGCTCGATGCGCAGCGCCAGGGGCGCCGGCGCGTTCACAGGTTCACCGAGCCGATAAAGTTGCGCAGCTCCTCGGTCTGCGGCGCGGCGAACAGCGCCTTGGGGTCGCCGATCTCGTGCACCTTGCCCTGGTGCATGAACACCAGCTTGTCGCCGACCTCGCGGGCAAAACGCATCTCGTGGGTGACCATGATCAGGGTCATGCCCTCGCTGGCCAGCTGCTTGACCACCGCCAACACTTCGTTGACCAGCTCGGGGTCGAGCGCCGAGGTGATCTCGTCGCACAGCAGCAGCTTCGGCGACATCGCCAGGGCGCGGGCGATGGCCACGCGCTGCTGCTGGCCGCCGGACAGGCGCTCGGGGTAGGCGTCGAACTTCTCCGCCAGGCCGACCCGTTCGAGCATCCGCCGCGCGACTTGCTCGGCTTCGGCGCGCGGGATCTTCTTCACCACCTGCGGCGCCAGCATGACGTTCTCGCCGACCGTCAGGTGGGGAAACAGGTTGAACTGCTGGAACACCATGCCGACCTTCTGCCGCAGGCTGCGCAGGTCGGCGCGGGCGGCGTCGATGTAGTCGCCGTCGACTTCGATCACGCCGTCGTTGATCGATTCCAGGCCGTTCAGGGTGCGCAGGAAGGTGCTCTTGCCCGAGCCGCTGCGCCCGATGATGGCGACCACTTCGCCTTCCTCGACCGCCAGGTCGATGCCCTTGAGCACGTGGTTGTCGCCGTAATACTTGTGCAGGGCGGTGACGTTAAGCAGTGACATTCAGCCTCCTTTCCAGGCGGTATGCGGCGAGCGAGAGCGGGTAGCAGAGCAGGAAGTAGCCGAGGGCGACGAAGCCGTAGACCATGAAGGGCTCGAAGGTGGCGTTGGCCAGCATGCTGCCGGTCTTGGTCAGCTCGGTGAAGCCGATGATCGAGGTCACCGCGGTGCCCTTGACCACCTGCACCGAGAAGCCCACGGTGGGCGCCACGGCGATGCGCAGCGCCTGCGGCAGCACCACATGGCGCAAGGTTTCCAGGCGGCTCATGGCCAGGCTCTCGGCGGCCTCCCACTGGCCGCGGCCGATGGCCTCGACGCAGCCGCGCCAGATCTCGGCGAGAAAGGCGCTGGTGAACAGGGTCAGGGCGCAGGCGGCGGCCAGCCAGGGCGACACGTCGATGCCGAGCAGGGCGATGCCGAAGAACACCAGGAACAGCTGCATCAGCAGCGGCGTGCCCTGGAACAGTTCGATATAGCCCTTGGCCAACAAGCGCGGCACCCGTAGCGGGGCGATACGCGCCAGCAGCACCAGCAGGCCGGCGATGCCGCCGCAGACGAAGGCCACCAGCGACAGCAACAGCGTCCACTGCAGGCCGGTGAGCAGGTTGCGCAGAATGTCCCAGAGGGTGAAGTCCATCAGCGCTCTCCCATGACGAAGCGCCGGCCGATCCAGGCCAGCAGCTGGCGAATCAGGATGGCCATGAGCAGGTACAGCGCGGTGGTCAGCAGGTAGGTCTCGAAGGCGCGGAAGTTGCGCGACTGGATGAAGTTGGCGGCGAACGACAGCTCCTCGGTGGAGATCTGCGAGCACACCGCCGAACCCAGCATGACGATGATGATCTGGCTCGACAGCGCCGGCCATACCTTGCCCAGCGCCGGGCGCAGCACCACGTGGCGAAAGCTCTCGAAGCGGCTCATGGCCAGTGCCGCCGCGGCTTCCAGCTGGCCGTGGGGAATGGCCTGGATGCCGGCGCGGATGATCTCGGTAGAGTAGGCGCCGAGGTTGATCACCATGGCCAGCACCGCGGCTTCCCATTCGCTCAGGCGTACGCCGAGCGAGGGCAGGCCGAAGAAGATGAAGAACAGCTGGACGATGAAGGGCGTGTTGCGGATCAGCTCCACGTAGACGCCGAACAGGCGGTCGAACGGACGGATGCGCCAGGCGCGCAGTATCGCCCCGACTATGCCCAGGCCGACGCCGAGCACTGTGCCGACGGCGGTCAGGCCGAGGGTGAAGGCCGCGCCCTGCAGCAGCAGGTCGGCCTGCTGCAGGACGGCGGCGAAGTCGAATTGGTAGGCCATGGCTCAGCGCTCCGCGCGGCTCAGAGGCCGGCCGGCAGCGGCTGCTTCAGCCACTTCTGGCTGATCGCCTCGAGGCTGCCGTCGGCCTTGGCGGCGGCGATGACGGCATTGACCTTGTCCAGCAACGCGGCCTGGTTCTTGTTCACGCCGACGTAGACCGGCGAGTCCTTGAGCTTGAGTTTCATGCTCGGAATGCGCTTGGGATTGCGTTCGGCGATGGCCACCATCACCACGTTGCCGCTGGCGATCAGCTCGACCTGGCCGGACAGGTAGGCGGCGATGGTCGAGTTGTTGTCCTCGAAGCGCTTGATGGTGGCGTCTTGCGGCGCGACCTTGCTCAGTTCGATGTCCTCGATGGAGCCGCGGGTGACGCTGATGGTCTTGCCGGCCAGGTCGTCGAGGCTGGCGATGGCGGCGTCTTCCGGGCCGAACACGCCGAGGTAGAAGGGCGCATAGGCGGCGGAGAAGTCGATCACCGCTTCACGCTCGGGGTTCTTGCCCAGGCTGGAGATCACCAGGTCGACCTTGCCGGTGGTGAGAAAGGGAATGCGGTTGGTGCTGTTGACCGGGGTCAGCTCCAGCTTCACCGCCAGCTTGTCGGCCAAGAGCTGCGCGGTGTCGATATCCAGGCCGCGCGGCTGCAGGTCCGGGCCGACCGAGCCGAACGGCGGGAAGTCCTGCGGCACGGCGACTTTCAGCACGCCGGCCTTGCTGATGTCGTCGAGCGCATCGGCGTGAACGGTGCTGGCGCCGAAGGCCAGGGCGGCGAACAGGGTACCCAGCAGGGTGCGGTGAAATGTGCGCATGTCGAACTCCCGATGAATAAACGAAAACTGCAGCGTTTTGCCTGGCTCGTGCAGTGCATTGCCTGTGCCAAATTCAATGAAATCAGGGCTTGCATCGCTGCAGGCGAGTGGAAACAAGGTCTTACTGGTCTGAACAGTTGGCGTAGCTGACCAGTTGGTCAGGGAGGGGCCTGTGCCATCTCGGTGCGTTCGCGCGGAGTGCTGTTCCACAAGGGGGCGTCGCTTGCCTGGAGTGGGCGTCTGGCCGTACAAAGGCGGCTTCACTGGACTGACCGGCCCGAACAGTCATGCACGCCACCGCTCCCCGCGCCGTACCCGAATACGCCCTGCAGGCGATCCGTCAGCTGATCGAGAGCGAGGGCTACCGCCCGGGCGATGCGCTGCCGTCGCAGCGCGACCTGGCCGAGCGCCTGGGCGTCAGCCGTGCGTCATTGCGCGAGGCGTTGTCGTCGCTCAGCGCGCTGGGCCTGGTCAGCGTGCAGGCCGGCAAGGGCGTGTTCGTCCAGGAGCCAGCCAAGGGCGAGGCGGCCGGCGCTTTCGTCTGGCCCTTCGCCGCGCAGGTGTCGGCGGCCGATACCTTCCAGCTGCGCTTCGCCCTGGAGGGCTTCGCCTGCGGCCTGGCGGCCGGGGTGCTGACCGCGCAGGAGCTGGATCTGCTCGAAGACAACGTCGAGCAGATGCGCCGCGAGCTGCGCGCCGGCGACTTCGAACGGGCGGCGCGGCTGGATTTCGAGTTCCACCAGCGCATCCTCGCCGCCAGCGGCAACCAGGCGATGTTCGCCCTGGTGGCCTCCAGCGCCGAGATTTTCCTGGAGAGCCAGAAGCTGCCGTTCATCCGCCCGGAGCGGGCCATGGAAACCTGGCAGGAGCACCGCAAGATCCTCAAGGCCCTGGCCCGGCATGCCGCAGGCCCGGCGCAGAAGGCCATGCAGCAGCACATTCGCGCCGCCGCGCTGCGCACTGGAATAGCCTTCATCACGCTTGGTGATTGAAACTATTGAGTGGCTCAATCGCCAGTGCCTTTCGGTGTCAGGCAAGCCGGGCTATGATGGCGCCACTTTTTGCTTCCGATCACGGAGACTCCCCATGAGCGAATTCATCACCAACGTCAGCGATGCCAGCTTCGACCAGGACGTCCTCCAGGCCGAGGGTCCGGTTCTGGTCGACTACTGGGCTGAGTGGTGCGGCCCGTGCAAGATGATCGCGCCGGTGCTCGACGAGATCGCCAAGGACTACCAGGGCAAGCTCAAGGTGTGCAAGCTGAACATCGACGAGAATCAGGAAACCCCGCCGAAGTTCGGCGTACGCGGCATCCCGACCCTGATGCTGTTCAAGAACGGCAACGTCGAGGCGACCAAGGTCGGCGCGCTGTCCAAGTCGCAACTGGCGGCCTTCCTCGACAGCAATATCTGAGTTTCGTCGCTCGTGAAGAAGCCCCGCCTGGTGCGGGGTTTTTTCGTTTTCGGGCTAGACGCTGATTTTTCACGGTGTTAAATTCGGCCTCGCTGCATTTCCTATGCAGCCCTCTGCATGCCGTCGCCGACTCATTCCTATACGAACTCGTTCGCGATCCTGTCGCCTTCCCTGCGGCGCGGCCTCTCAAGCTAACAGCTTTCTTCTCCTCTCGATGATCACGTCATTCCTATGAATCTGACCGAACTCAAGCAAAAGCCGATTGCCGAACTGCTGGACATGGCCGAACAGATGGGCCTGGAAAACATGGCCCGTTCGCGCAAGCAGG
Organism: Pseudomonas sp. EGD-AK9; assembly: GCF_000465935.2. Classification (NCBI taxonomy): domain Bacteria; kingdom Pseudomonadati; phylum Pseudomonadota; class Gammaproteobacteria; order Pseudomonadales; family Pseudomonadaceae; genus Pseudomonas; species Pseudomonas sp. EGD-AK9. The sequence continues at coordinate 13,287 of NZ_AVOF01000163.1, read as the reverse complement.
ACATCATCTTCGCCCTGCTGAAAAAGCATGCCAAAAGCGGCGAGGAAATTTCCGGTGACGGCGTGCTGGAGATTCTCCAGGACGGTTTCGGCTTCCTCCGTAGCGCCGACTCCTCCTACCTGGCCGGCCCCGACGATATCTACGTCTCGCCCAGCCAGATCCGCCGTTTCAACCTGCGTACCGGTGACACCATCGTCGGCAAGATCCGTCCGCCGAAGGAAGGCGAGCGTTATTTCGCCCTGCTCAAGGTCGACAGCATCAACTTCGACCGTCCGGAGAACGCCAAGAACAAGATCCTGTTCGAGAACCTGACGCCGCTGTTTCCGACCAAGCGCCTGACCATGGAGGCCGGCAACGGCTCCACCGAGGACATCACCGGCCGGGTGATCGACCTCTGCGCGCCGATCGGCAAGGGCCAGCGCGGCCTGATCGTCGCCCCGCCGAAGGCGGGCAAGACCATCATGCTGCAGAACATCGCCTCGAACATCACCCGCAACAACCCCGAGTGCCACCTGATCGTTCTGCTGATCGACGAGCGCCCGGAAGAAGTGACCGAAATGCAGCGCACCGTGCGCGGCGAAGTGGTCGCCTCCACCTTCGACGAACCACCGACCCGCCACGTGCAGGTCGCCGAGATGGTGATCGAGAAGGCCAAGCGCCTGGTCGAGCACAAGAAGGACGTGGTCATCCTGCTCGACTCCATCACCCGCCTGGCGCGCGCCTACAACACCGTCATCCCCAGCTCCGGCAAGGTACTCACCGGTGGTGTCGATGCCCATGCCCTGGAGAAGCCCAAGCGCTTCTTCGGCGCCGCGCGCAACATCGAGGAGGGCGGCTCGCTGACCATCATCGCCACCGCGCTGGTGGAAACCGGCTCGAAGATGGACGAGGTGATCTACGAGGAATTCAAGGGCACCGGCAACATGGAGCTGATCCTCGACCGCCGCGTCTCCGAGAAGCGCGTGTTCCCGGCGATCAACATCAACAAGTCCGGCACCCGTCGCGAAGAGCTGCTGACCGGCGAGGAAGAGCTGTCGCGCATGTGGATCCTGCGCAAGCTGCTGCACCCGATGGACGAAATCGCCGCCATCGAGTTCCTCATCGACAAGCTGAAAGCGACCAAGACCAACGACGAGTTCTTCCTGTCGATGAAGCGCAAGTAAGCGTCGCGTCTTGTCACCAGGCCGGGGAAACCCGGCCTTTTGCTATCTGCGCTCCCGCCGCGCCTTCTGAAAGCCCGACTTCGGCGCTAAACTTTGCGCCCGACTCCAGCCAGCCCGACACGAGGCTCCTGCATGCAGTATCGCGACCTACGCGACTTCATCCGCGAACTTGAACAGCGCGGCGAACTCAAGCGCATCCAGACCCCGGTTTCGCCCATCCTGGAAATGACCGAAATCTGCGATCGCACCTTGCGCAAGGGTGGTCCGGCGCTGCTGTTCGAGCAGCCCACCGGCTTCGACGTGCCGGTGCTCGGCAACCTGTTCGGCACCCCCAAGCGCGTGGCCCTTGGCATGGGCGCCGAGGATGTGGGCGAGCTGCGCGAGATCGGCAAGCTGCTGGCGTTCCTGAAAGAGCCGGAGCCGCCCAAGGGCCTCAAGGACGCCTGGAGCAAGCTGCCGATCTTCAAGAAGGTCATTTCCATGGCGCCCAAGGTGGTCAAGGACGCGCCCTGCCACGAGGTGATCGAGGAAGGCGACGAGGTCGACCTGAACCGGCTGCCGATCCAGCACTGCTGGCCGGGCGACGTGGCGCCGCTGATCACCTGGGGGCTGACCATCACCAAGGGGCCGAACAAGGAGCGGCAGAACCTCGGCATCTACCGCCAGCAGGTGATCGGCCGCAACAAGGTGATCATGCGCTGGCTCAGCCACCGTGGCGGCGCGCTGGATTACCGCGAGTGGTGCCAGAAGCACCCGGACCAGCCCTACCCGGTATGCGTGGCCCTGGGCGCCGACCCGGCGACCATCCTCGGCGCCGTCACCCCGGTGCCCGATACCCTGTCCGAATACGCCTTCGCCGGCCTGCTGCGTGGTCATCGTACCGAGCTGATCAAGGCCATCGGCTCGGACCTGCAGGTGCCGGCCAGCGCCGAGATCGTGCTGGAAGGCGTGATCCATCCGGGCGAGACCGCGCCGGAAGGTCCCTACGGCGATCACACCGGCTACTACAACGAGGTCGACACCTTCCCGGTGTTCACCGTCGAGCGCATCACCCGTCGTCGCCAGCCGATCTACCACAGCACCTACACCGGCCGGCCGCCGGACGAGCCGGCGATTCTCGGCGTGGCGCTGAACGAGGTGTTCGTGCCGATCCTGCAGAAGCAGTTCCCCGAGATCACCGACTTCTACCTGCCGCCGGAGGGCTGCTCCTACCGCATGGCGGTGGTGACCATGAAGAAGCAGTACCCGGGCCACGCCAAGCGCGTAATGTTGGGGGTGTGGTCGTTCCTGCGACAGTTCATGTACACCAAGTTCGTTATCGTCACCGACGACGACATCAACGCACGGGACTGGAACGACGTGATCTGGGCGATTACCACGCGCATGGACCCCAAGCGCGACACGGTGATGATCGACAACACGCCGATCGACTACCTCGACTTCGCCTCGCCGATCTCCGGCCTCGGCTCGAAGATGGGCCTCGACGCCACCCACAAGTGGCCGGGCGAGACCAATCGCGAATGGGGGCGGGTGATCGAGAAGGATGCGGCCGTGGTGGCGCGCGTCGACGCACTCTGGGGTGAGCTGGGAATCGATTGATGAACGTCACCCTGCAACCCTCCGGCGTCACCCTCGCCCTGCAGCCCGGCGAACGCATCCTCGACGGCGCCCGCCGTCTCGGCTACGACTGCCCGCAGAGCTGCCGCAACGGCAACTGCCATATCTGCGCCGCCTTGCTGGTGGAAGGGCGGGTGCGGCAGAACGGCGCCGAGCTGGATCACGGCGAGCTGTTCACCTGCCTGGCCGAGCCGCTGCAAGACTGCGTGCTGCACTGGGACGGCGTGCTGGCGCCCGGCGAGCTGCCGGTGCGCGAACTCAGCTGCCAGCTGATCGAATGCCAGGACGTCGGTGGCGACGTGTTCCGCGTGCGCCTGCGCGCGCCGGCCGGCAAGGCGCCGCGCTACCACGCCGGGCAATACCTGCTGTTGCAGCGGCACGACAGCGAGATGGCGGCCTTCTCCCTGGCCTCGGCACCGCACTGCGGGCGCGAGCTGGAGCTGCATATCCTGGCGCGCGACGACAATACCCGGGCATTGCTCGTCTATCTGCGTGAGCAGGGGCTGGCCTGCGTGCAGCTGCCGTTCGGCGATACCCACCTGGCCGAGTTGCCGGACGGACCGCTGGTGCTGATCGCCGCCGGCACCGGCATGGCGCAGATGCACAGCCTGATCGAACACTGTCGCGCCGCCGGTTTCGCCCATCCGGTGCACCTGTACTGGGGCGCGCGGCGGCCCGAGGACTTCTACGCCCTGCCGCACTGGAGCGACTGGCAGCGCCTGACCAACCTGCACCTGCATCAGGTGGTCAGCGATTCGGGTACCTGGGCGGGCCGTTGCGGCCTGCTGCACGAGGCGGTGCGCGAGGATTTTGCCGACCTCAAGGCGCTGCACGTCTACGCCAGCGGCTCGCCGGCGATGGTCTATGCCACGCTGGATGCGCTGGTCGAAGCCGGCATGGACGCCCACCAGATGCGCGCCGACGTATTCGCCTACGCGCCAAGAGGCTGAATTGAAAAAGCCGCCCCAGGGCGGCTTTGCTCATGCCGGCGTGCACACCGAGTCGGGCTCGGTGCGCATGGCGCACCCTAGCGAACCTGCACCACCACCTTGCCCACCGCCTTGCGCTGGCCGAGGGCGTCGATCGCTTCGCCGCCCCGCGCCAACGGGAAGCTCTGCGACACCAGCGGTTTGAGTTTGCCTTCGGCGTGCCAGGCGAACAGCTGCTGGAAGTTCTCGGCGTTGTCCTGCGGTTGGCGCTGGGCGAAGGAGCCCCAGAACACGCCCACCAGCGACGCACCCTTGAGCAGCGGCAGGTTGGCCGGCAGCGCCGGGATGCCGCCGCCGGCGGCGAAGCCGACCACCAGGAAGCGGCCGTTCCAGGCGATGCTGCGGAAGGCTTCCTCGAACAGCGCGCCGCCCACCGGGTCGTAGATCACGTCGACGCCCTGGCCGCCGGTGAGCTTCTTCACCTCGTCCTTCAGGCTCTGCTCGCTGTAGTTGATCAGCTCGTCGGCGCCGGCCTGGCGCGCCACCTCCAGTTTCTCCGCCGTGCTGGCCGCGGCGATCACCTTGGCACCCATGGCCTTGCCGATTTCCACCGCTGCCAGGCCGACGCCGCCGGAGGCGCCGAGCACCAGCAGGGTCTCGCCCGGCTGCAGATTGGCGCGCTGCTTGAGCGCGTGCATCGAGGTACCGTAGGTCATGCCGAAGGCGGCCGCGGTGGTCAGGTCCATGCTCTTGGGCACCGGCAGCACGTTGTAGGCCGGCACCGCCACTTCCTCGGCGAAGCCGCCCCAGCCGGTCAGCGCCATCACCCGATCACCGGCGCGCAGGTGGCTGACCTTCTCGCCCACCGCCTTGACCACGCCGGCCGCCTCGCCGCCCGGGGCGAAGGGGAAGGGCGGCTTGAACTGGTACTTGCCCTCGATGATCAGGGTGTCGGGAAAGTTGACCCCGGCGGCGTGAACCTCGATCAGCACTTCGTTCTTTTTCGGCTCGGGGCTGGCGATGTCTTCCAGCACCAGGGTTTCGGCGGGGCCGAAGGCTTTGCACAGCAGGGCTTTCATCGGATGGCTTCCTCCACAAAGGTGGCTTGCAGTGTAGGAGGGCGCCCGGGGCGGTCAACGAGCATGCCCGGCCCTGATAGCTCGGCATAAGCCTTGGGTGCCGGCCCGCGGATGGCTATGCTAGGCGCAACCCCGATGGAGTGATTGCCCGTGAAAGTGATGAGCGCCCTGTTGCTGAGCCTGTCGTTGTGCCTGCCCGCCCTGGCCGAGGAGGAGCAGAAGGAAGAAGCGCCGCAGACGCTCTATTACAACCTGGTGCCGGCACTGATCGGCAACCTCGGCGACGGCGGCAATCGGCTGAAGTTCTTCAAGGCCGACGTGGCTCTGCGCGTCAGCGGCGCCGAGGCCGAGGCGCGGATCAAGCACCACGACCCGCTGATCCGCCATCAACTGGTGCTGCTGTTCTCCGCCCAGACCAGCGAAACCATCAACGCCCCCGACGGCCGCGAGAAGCTGCGTCAGGAAGCGCTCAAGCAGGTGCAGCAGGCGCTCGAGGCGGAGGAGGGCAAGCCGGTGGTGGAAGACCTGCTGTTCAACAACCTGATCATCCAGTAGCGCTCATTCCGGCGTCTCCGCGGGCTGCCACAGGCAGGTGCGGTTGCGTCCCTCGTGCTTGGCCCGGTACAGCGCCTGGTCGCCCTGGGCGAGCAGCTCGCCGGGCGCCTCGTCGCTGACCGGGTCGACCACGGTCAGGCCGATGCTCAGGCTCAGGCGCCCCAGCGGGCTGGCGGGATGGGCGATGTCGAGGTGGGCGATGGCCGCGTGGATGCGCGCGGCGACGTGTTCGCCACCCTCCAGGCCGGTGTTGGCGAGGATGATGGCGAACTCCTCGCCACCGTAGCGGCAGGCCACGTCGCCTTCGCGCTGCAGGCTCTCCTGCAACACCGTGCTGACCTTGCGCAGGGCGTCGTCGCCGGCCAGGTGGCCGAGCGCGTCGTTGTAGGCCTTGAAGTGGTCGATATCCAGCATCAGCAGCGCCAGCGGCGCGCCGATCCGCCGCAGGCGACGCCATTCGGCCTGCAGCTGCTGGTCGAAGTAGCGCCGGTTGTACAGCCCGGTCAGGCCGTCGAGCTGCGACAGGCGCTGCAGCTGGGCCTCCAGTTGCAGGCGCTCGCTGTTGTCGCGCGACACCGCGATCAGGTACTCGCGGCCGTGCAGCTGTACCAGCTGGGTGTTGATCTCGGCCGGCTGGCGGCTGCCGTCGCGGCGGATCAGCTCGCGCTGGAAGATTCGCGAGAGGTTGTCGCGCTGCGCCTGGCGCGCCTGCTCCAGCCAGCGGTGAAAGCCGGGCAGGAGTTTTTCCGGGTCGTCGCGCAGCAGCTGGGCGAACTGCTCGGGGCGATAGCCGAGGCTGGCGTAGGTGGCCTGATTCATGTGCAGCAGCTCGCGGCTGGCGCTGTCGAAGATGAACAGGCCGTCATGGCTGGAGTCGGTCAGGTCGAGCACCAGCTGCAGGCGTTCGCGGTTCTCCGACAGGCGCTGCTCGGTTTCCTCGCGGCGCGTCGCCTCCACCTTGAAGCGCCGGTTGGCCACCTGCAGGGCGTGGGCGCGCCGGCTGTTCTCCAGGGCCAGGGCCAGGGCGGCGACCAGCAGCAGGCTGATCGCCAGGCCGGCGCCGAGCACCACGCCGGGCAGCGGCGTGTTCAGCTGCGCCAGCAGTTGCGCGGTGGGGCTCAGGCGCAAGCTGAAGCCGCGGTTGTTGAGCAGTTGCAGGTCGACTCGCTGGCTCAGCCCCGGGGCGCCGTCGACCTGGCCGTGGCGAAACAGGCTGTGGCCGTTTTCCAGCAGCTCCAGGTTGAAGGCGTCGCGGTCGATCTGGCCGAGCAGCTGCTGCATCAGCGGCTCGACGCGAAACACCCCCTGGAGGAAACCGTCGAACACCCGCGCGCCGCCCTCGTCGCGGTACAGCGGGGTGTAGAGGACGAAGCCGCGACCGCCCTGGACCAGCTCGAAGCTGTTGGAGAAACGCTGCTCGCCGCTGTCGCGCGCCTGCATGGCCAGCGGGTAGTTGGGGTGATCGGCGGTGAGGCGAAAGTTCAGCGCCGCCTCGTTGCCGGCCAGCGGCAGCAGCCAGCGCATGCGCAGGTCCTCGCCGACCCACTGGATCGATTGATAGGCAGGGAAACCGCGCAGCGCGTGGGCCACCTCCTCCTCCCAGCCGGCCCGCGGCAGCCGGCCCAGGCTGTTCCACAGACGGGCGATGCGTTCGAGGCTGGCGACCTCCAGGTGCAGGGTACTCTCCAGCTGGCGGGCCAGGCTGCGCGCCTGGTAGCCGAGGCGCTCCTCCAGGCGCTGCTGCCGCTCGCCTTCGAGCTGACGCCAGAGCAGCACGCTGGCACTGCTCAGCACCACGAGGAGGAGGGCCAGCGCCAGGCGCGCCGGCCAGGCGGAAAGTGCCGGCATGGGCGGACTCCGAAGGCTTCCCCGTGGTGATAGCACAGTGCCGGCTGCGACTCAACGCATGGCGAGAATCGCCGCCCATTCGGCCGCGCCCACCGGCATCACCGACAGCCGGCTGCCGCGCTGCACCAGCGCCAGTTCGGCCAGCAGTGGATTGTTCTTCAACTGCGGCAGCGGCAGCACCTCGGCGAAGGCCTCGACGAACTCCACGTCCAGCGCGCTCCAGGGATTCTTCTCGGCGCTGGCCTTGGCGTCGAAGTAGTGGCTGTGCGGCTCCAGCGCGGTGGGGTCGGGGTAGGCCGGCCCGGCGATGCGGCCGATGCCGGCGATACCCGGCTGCGGGCAGCTGGAGTGGTAGAAGAAGAACAGCTCGCCCGGCGCCATGGCGCGCAGGAAGTTGCGCGCCTGGTAGTTGCGCACGCCGTCCCAGCGCGCACGGCCCAGGCGCTGCAGGTCGTGGATGGATAATTCGTCGGGTTCGGATTTCATCAGCCAATAAGGCATGAACTTTGCTCCTGCAGACCGGTCCGTACGCGGACGCTCGTTTGAGTGGAGATCTCCGACGGCCGGTTGGCGCCGGAAATTGCACAGTGCTCGGCACTGGCGGAAAATGCCCGGCTTAACGCTTGGCGACGTCGGATTGCATAGAACAATAACGCCGCGATCAACGTGCGCAGTTGCCTTGAAGGGGGAGGCAATAGATGAAACGCAAGCCAGATCTTTTGTGGGTTCTCGTAGTGCTGTTCAGCCTGGGCGTGGTTACCACGGGTTACACCCAGAGCCTTTGGGAGCGTCAGCAGGACGTCCCGGTCAATGTAACGCAGCAGCCCTGAGTTTCGGGTCGCCAGCTTCCAGCGCCGCAGGGAACGCGGTGCCACTTCCCCGCCTTCAGTACCAAGCCCTGTCCGTTACCGTCGCCTGCAAGGGCACGTCCCAGCTGGCCAGCGCCAGTTCGTCCACCCGCTGACATTCGTGCGCCAGGCCCAATAGCGTCGGCTTGTGCCAATTTTTGCGCCTGTGCAGGTAGGCCAGGCTGCGGTCGTAGAAACCGCCGCCCATGCCCAGGCGACCGCCGCGCGCGTCGAAGCCCACCAGCGGCAGCAGCACCAGGTCCAGCGCCCAGACCTTGCGCTGGCGCGCCGGCTGCGGGCGCGGCTCGAGGATGCGGAAGCGATTGCCGGCCAGTTTCTCGTGCCGGGTGACGCGCTGGAACACCATCTTGGTGCGCGGCCAGGCGCTGAGCACCGGCAGGTAGGTGCGCTTGCCGCGCTTCTGCGCCGCGGCCAGCAGCGGCCGTGGATCGATCTCTCCGTCGGTGGGCAGGTACAGGGCGATATCGCGGGCGCGGCGAAAGCGCGGGTGTTGCGCCAGCTGGCGATACAGGCCGCGGGCGGCGCGGCGTTGCTGGCTGCGGCTGAGGCTGCGGCGGCGCTGACGCAGCAGACGGCGCAATTGCGGGCGACTGGGGGCGGCGCTGGCGGTCATGAATGGAGGCTGCAGAACGATGCGCAACGGCCCGGGTGGGCGCTGGCTGAAAGGATGACTTCCCGGCGTGCCGCTGTCGGTTTAGCCCTTGAACCCGAAAGTTCAAGGTGGAGGATGCAGGAGGCGTTAAGGCTTTCCGTCAGGCGGACATGCACACCGGCCCCAACATGCAACCCCCGTGGTTGTGCGTATCGGCTCAGGGACATCCCCAACTGGCGCACACCCCAGGAAGTGGCGGCCAGTATACCCGAACCCCGCAGCCGAGGGGCGGCCTGCGACGAAGTGGCAGGCATGGCGGCTCAGGAGGCCTGGTCGTCGGCCAGTGCCTGGTCGACGCGATCGAGCAGGTCGCGCACCTGCTGGCGCGTCGAACTGGCGTCCTGATCCAGGCGTTGCTGCTTGTGCAGCAGGTCGTGGGTGATGTTCAGCGCGGCCATCACCGCCACGCGGTCGGCGCCGATCACCTTGCCGCTGGTGCGGATCTCGCGCATCTTGCCGTCGAGATAACGGGCGGCGCTTTCCAGGTTGGCGCGTTCGTCCTGCGGGCAGGCGATGCAATATTCTTTGTCCAGGATATGGACGGTCACGGTGTTCGACTGGGTCATGTGTCCTGCTCCAGGGCTTTGAGGCGCGAAATCATCGATTCGACCTTGTGCCGGGCCAATTCGTTCTTTTCGATCAGATGGGCGCGTTCCTCGCGCCAGGCCTGTTCATTCGCCAGCAGGAGTCGGTTGTGAGCCTTGAGCTGCTCGACGCGCTGGATCAGCAGTTCCAGCTTGGCGGTCAATACGTGCAGATCGGCGTCTTCCATGGGCTCTCGCTTCGGGAGGGAATGGCTGGACTATATAGGCGTGTCGCGGCGGCGGGTCAAACCCTGGCGGCCGCGGCGTGACGAACACGTCGCGGGCGCCCCGGCGGCCTCGGATGGTCTTGGCGCGCCTGCCGGTGCTAGGATACGAGGCCTCCATTCTAGAGATTGCGCCGTCTGGCGCCTAGCTATCTATGTCGACTCCCAGCTCCCCCTACGCCGCCTTCGCCGCCCTGCTGAGCAGCGCCGGGCATTCCGTTTCCCCTGCCGAACTGCACGGCCTGCTGCTCGGCCGCAGTTGCGCCGGCGCCGGCTTCGAGGCCGAGGCCTGGCTGCTCGACGCCGCCGAACTGCTCGGCAGCGAGCCGCAGGACAACGTGCGCCAGGCGCTGATCGGCCTGCAGGAGATGGTCAAGGGCGAGCTGTGCAGCGAAGACGTCACCGTGGTCCTGCTGCTGCCGGACGACGAGGCGCCGCTGGCGCAGCGCGCCGTCGCCCTCGGCCAGTGGTGCCAGGGCTTTCTCGGCGGCTTCGGCCTGACCGCCCGCGACGGCGCGCTGAGCGGCGAGGCCATGGAAGTGTTGCAGGACCTGTCCGCCATCGCCCAGGTGCAGAGCGCCCTGGAGGAATCCGAGGACGGCGAGAGCGATTACATGGAAGTCATGGAATACCTGCGCGTGGCGCCGCTGCTGCTGTTCGCCGAGTGCGCCAAGCCCGCGGCGCCTGCGGCCAAACCCTCCCTGCACTGAGTTCTTCCGGAGCCCGTCTTGATCAGCATCCCCAAGTCCGAGTATGCCCGCCGGCGCAAGGCGCTGATGGCGCAGATGGAGCCCAACAGCATCGCCATCCTGCCGGCGGCGCCGGTGTATATCCGCAACCGCGACGTCGAGCACGTCTACCGCCAGGACAGTGACTTCCAGTACCTCACCGGCTTCCCCGAGCCGGAAGCGGTGATGGCGCTGATCCCCGGTCGCGAGCATGGCGAGTACGTGTTGTTCTGCCGCGAGCGCGACCCCGAGCGCGAGCTGTGGGACGGCCTGCGCGCCGGCCAGGACGGCGCGATCGCCAACTACGGCGCCGACGATGCCTTCCCCATCGGCGACATCGACGACATCCTGCCTGGCCTGATCGAGGGGCGCGAGCGCGTCTACTACGCCATCGGCTGCAACCAGGAGTTCGATCACCGGCTGATGGAGTGGATCAACCATATCCGCGCCAAGGCCCGCCAGGGCGCCACGCCGCCCAACGAGTTCGTCGCCCTCGACCACCTGCTGCACGACATGCGCCTGTACAAGTCGGCCGCCGAGGTGAAGGTGATGAAGGAGGCCGCCGAGATCAGCGCGCGCGCCCACGTGCGTGCCATGCAGGCCAGTCGCGCCGGGCTGTTCGAGTACCACCTGGAAGCCGAACTGGATTACGAGTTCCGCAAGGGTGGGGCGAAGATGCCGGCCTACGGCAGCATCGTCGCCGCCGGCAAGAACGCCTGCATCCTGCACTACCGCGAGAACGACGCGGCGCTCAAGGACGGCGATCTGGTGCTGATCGACGCCGGCTGCGAGATCGACTGCTACGCCAGCGACATCACCCGCACCTTCCCGGTCGGCGGCAAGTTCTCCGCCGAGCAGAAGGCCATCTACGAGTTGGTGCTGGCCGCACAGGAGGCCGCCTTCAAGGAGATCGCCCCGGGCAAGCACTGGAACGAGGCGCACGAGGCCACCGTGCAGGTGATCACCGCCGGCCTGGTCGAACTCGGCCTGCTCGAGGGCGAGGTCGAAGCGCTGATCGCCAGCGAGGCCTACAAGGCCTTCTACATGCACCGCGCCGGTCACTGGCTGGGCATGGACGTGCATGACGTCGGCGACTACAAGGTCGGCGGCGAGTGGCGCGTGCTCGAGCCGGGCATGGCGATGACGGTCGAGCCGGGCATCTATATCGCCGTGGACAATGAAAAGGTCGCCAAGAAGTGGCGCGGCATCGGCGTGCGCATCGAGGACGACGTGGTGGTGACCAAGAGCGGCTGCGAGATTCTCACCAACGGCGTGCCCAAGACCGTCGCCGAGATCGAGGCGCTGATGGCCGCCGCGCGCATTCAGGCCGCCTGAGCCGATGAATCGCGTGCAGCTGGCGATTATCGGTGGCGGGGCTGTTGGGAGACGGCTCGGTGCCAGCCTGGCCCTGACGGCGGGACTGCGTTGATGGCCCGGGTACAGCTGGCCATTATCGGCGGCGGCCTGGTCGGCGCGAGCCTGGCCCTGGCGCTGCAGGACACCGCGCGCCAGCGTGGCTGGCACATTGCCCTGATCGAACCCTTCGCCCCCGGCAGCAGCTATCAGCCCAGCTACGACGCGCGTTCCACCGCGCTGTCCTACGGCAGCCGGCTGATCTACGAACGCCTGGGCCTGTGGCAGGCCATCGCCCAGCGCGCCGAGGCGATCCAGCAGATTCACGTCTCCGACCGCGGCCGTTTCGGTGCCGCGCGCCTGCAAGCCATCGAGGAAGGGGTGCCGGCGCTCGGCTACGTGGTGGAGAACGCCTGGATCGGCCATTGCCTGTGGCAGGCGCTCGATGCCGAGGTTGTGCAGTGGTACTGCCCGGCCGAGGTGACCGGGTTGCAGCGTCTGGACGACGGCTACCGCCTGAGTCTGAGCGACGAACGCCAGCTCGACTGCGACCTGGCCGTGCTGGCCGACGGCGGCCGTTCCGGCCTGCGCGAGCAACTGGGCATCGGCGTCAGCCAGCGGCCCTACGGGCAGAGCGCGCTGATCGCCAATGTCACGCCGCTGGAGGCCCATCGCGGTCAGGCCTTCGAGCGTTTCACCGACGAAGGGCCGATGGCCCTGCTGCCGCTCACAGACAATCGCTGCGCGCTGGTCTGGACCCGCGCCGCCGCCGATGCCGAGCGCCTGCTCAGGCTGAGCGACGCGGCCTTTCTCGCCGAGCTGCAGCAGGCCTTCGGTTACCGCCTGGGCGCCTTGCGCCAGGTCGGCGCACGCCATCTCTATCCGCTGAGCCTGGTCGAGGCGCAGGAGCAGGTGCGGCCGCACCTGGTGGTGCTGGGCAACGCGGCGCACAGCCTGCACCCCATCGCCGGGCAGGGCTACAACCTGTCGCTGCGTGACACCCTGGCGCTGGCCGAGGTGCTGCAGGCCGCCACCGCGCCGCTCGGCGACTTCGCCACCCTGCAGGGCTACCTGCAGCGCCAGCAACTGGACCAGCAGCTGACCGTGGGCTTCTCCGACCGGGTCACCCGGCTGTTCAGCAATGCCCAGCCGCTGCTGACCGCCGGACGCAACCTCGGATTGCTCGGCCTCGACCTGCTGCCGCCGGCCAAGCGCTGGTTCGCTCGCCAGGCCATGGGCCTGGGGACGCGCAATCTGTGACTGGCCCCGCGACACCCTACTCATGATTGACGCAGGAATGGATATGCGCGCGGATCTGATCATCGTCGGTGCCGGTATGGTCGGCAGCGCCCTGGCGCTGGCCCTGGAGCACAGCGGCCTGGAAATCCTGGTGGTGGACGGCAGCCCGCTGCGCCTGGCGCCGTTCGACCCGGCTGCCGCCTTCGAGCCGCGGGTCAGCGCCCTGTCCATGGCCAGCCAGCGCATCCTTGCACGCCTCGGCGCCTGGGACGGCATCGCCGCGCGGCGCGCCTGCGCCTATGGCGAGATGCGCGTGTGGGACGGCAGCGGCACCGGCAGCATCCATTTCGCCGCGGCCAGCGTGCATGCCGAAACCCTCGGCCACATAGTCGAGAACCGCGTGGTGCAGGACGCCCTGCTCGAGCGTTTGCACGACAGCCAGCTCGG
>NZ_AVOF01000162.1:0-7274 GCF_000465935.2 Pseudomonas sp. EGD-AK9 | reverse complement strand
AGCGGCGTGGTCGGCGTGCTGGCCACCACCGGCACGCTGAAGAGCGCCAAGTTCGCCGCCTTGCTCGACCGCTTCGCCAGCGACGTGCGGGTGATCACCCAGCCCTGCCCGGGACTGGTGGAGTGCATCGAGGCCGGCGCGCTGGAGGCGCCGGCCACCCGCGAGCTGCTGCAGGGCTATGTCGCGCCGCTGCTGGCCGAGGGCTGCGACACGCTGATCCTCGGTTGCACCCATTACCCCTTCCTCAAGCCGCTGCTGCGTCGTCTGGTGCCGGACTCGGTGAGCCTGATCGACACCGGCGCGGCGGTGGCGCGCCAGCTGCAGCGCCTGCTCGAACAGGGCCAGTTGCTGGCCGCCGGGCCGGCGCAGGCGACCCGTTACTGGAGCAGCGGGTCGCCTGCGCAAATGCAGCGGGTATTGCCGGTGCTGCTGGGCGAGACGGCCGAAGTACGGGCATTCTGAGCGGGGTTTTGTACCTTTGTAGCCTTTCGCTCATAACGAAGGCTTCTATACTGAGGTGCAGGTCATTCGTTCTAGCTGACTTCTCGAGAAGGAATAATTCATGAAGAAGCTGTGTGTTTTGGCTGCCTGTGCAGCCTTGTCCATGGGACAGATGGGGGCGGTACAGGCGGCGGACGTGACCGCTGCCATCGGCCAGAGCGGCGATTCCACCATGGTCTATCGCCTGGGGGCGCAATGGGACTGGAGCAGCAGCTGGCTGCAGAGCGACGTCGGTCGCCTGACCGGCTACTGGGATCTGGGGTACACCTATTGGGACGGCGACGAGACGGCGAGCAACCATAGCCTGTCGTTCGCCCCGGTGTTCGTCTACGAGTTCGCCGGCCAGCACGTGCGCCCCTATATCGAGGCGGGCATCGGCGTGGCGGCCTTCTCCAGCACCGAGCTGGAAGACAACGACCTGGGCTCGTCCTTCCAGTTCGAGGACCGCATCGGCGTCGGCCTGCGCTTCTCCGGCCAGGAGGTCGGCCTGCGCGCGGTGCACTACTCCAACGCCGGCCTGAAGAACCCCAACGACGGCGCCGAAGCCTACACCCTGCATTATCGGCTGAGCTTCTGAACCACAAGACCGGGCCAGTCCCGGTCTTTTTCGTTGCGCGTCTCGCCTGGGGATTGGGGGCGCGCGGCGCACGGGGTTACCCCCTTATCGATAGGCCCCGGCGATACCGCGGCGCTGCTCCAGGCACTCGGCCGCGCCCAGCTCGAATTCGCGGCAGATCAGCGGGCGCACTGCGTAGATGGTGCAGCGCATGCTGTCGCGATCCAGCGCCGCGCACCAGCCGTCGTCCAGGCGGCGCATCACCTCGCCGCCCCACTGGTCGGTATCGATATAGCGCGGCGGCACGCCGCTGTCGCCGAACAGCATCACTTCCAGCTGGCAGCAGCAGGCCGCGCAGGTGCTGCAGCTGACTTCGGGCTCGCTCGGCAATTGGCTGTGGGGGATGGTCTGGCTCATGGCGCGGCAGTGTACGCCAAGGCTCGCCGTCGTGCTGTGCGGACGGCTGAGCGGTTCGCGGCGCCGGTTGGCGCCGAGCGCCGCGAAGGCCGACAGGGAGCGCGCGGCGCTCTCAAGGCCGAATCTACGCCGCTCGCCGGCTACGCAGACTCTGTTCGTACTGGGCGCGATACAGCCGGGCGAAGCCGTGCAGCACCGGCATCGCCACCGCCCAGACCGCGGCGAGGATGGCCAGGGTCGGCCAGGTGCCCAGCGGCAGGCCGACGTCGGCGATCTGCGCGCCGCCGTAGTAGGACAGCGGCGCCGCCAGCGCGCCGAGCAGGCTGCCTTTCCACCAGGGCTGCGCGGTCCAGGCCAGGCAATGGTTGAGGGTGCTGGCCAGCAGCAGCCAGAGCAGCGCCAGCCACAGCGGGATCAGTTGGCGCGGCTCGCCGAAGTCGAACAGGCCGAGGTTGAGCAGGAAACTGTCCAGCGCGCTGCCGGCGAGAAACACGCTGAGCAGCAGCTTGCCCTCGGCCGCCCAACTGCTGACCCACAGCAGGTGCACCGCCATGATCGCCGCCACCAGCAGCAGCCAGGGGCTGTCGCCGGCGAAGACGCAGACCAGCCAGCCGAGCTGGAAGAGAAGGGCGTTGGCGATCAGTTTAGGCATCGAAGTTTCCTAGCAGAGGGGCGGGCCGCGCGGCCGGCTTGGCCAGCAGCAGTTGCGCGGTGCCAATGGTGCGTTCGAGGAAGCCTCCCTCGCAATAGCACAGGTAGAACTCCCAGAGTCGGTAGAAGTAGTCGTCGTAGCCCAACTGCTCCAGGCGCTGGCGGGCCTGGCGCAGGTTGTCGTGCCACAGGCGCAGGGTGCGCGCGTAGTGCAGGCCGAAATCTTCCATGTGATGCAGGTTGAAGTCGGTATGCCGGCCGACCACCTCGAGCATCTTCTGTACCGAGGGCAGCGCGCCGCCGGGGAAGATGTAGCGCTGGATGAAGTCCACCGACTTGCAAGCCTGCTCGTAGCGTTGATCACGGATGGTGATGGCCTGCAGCAGCATCAGCCCGTCGGGCTTGAGCAGGCGCGCGCACTGCTGGAAGTAGGTGGGCAGGAAACGGTGGCCGACCGCCTCGATCATCTCGATGGAGACCAGCTTGTCGTACTGACCCTCGAGGTCGCGGTAATCCTCCAGCAGCAGGGTGATGCGATCCTCCAGGCCCAGCTCGCGGATGCGCCGTGCGGTATGGGCATGCTGCTCGCGCGACAAGGTGGTGGTGGTCACCCGGCAGCCGTAGCGGGTGGCGGCATGGATGGCCATGCTGCCCCAGCCAGTGCCGATCTCCAGCAGGTGGTCGGATGGCCTGAGCGCCAGCTTCTGGCAGATGCGCTCCAGCTTGTTGAGCTGCGCCTGCTCCAGGCTGTCATCCGCGCCTTTGAACATGGCCGCCGAATACATCATGGTCGGGTCGAGGAACTGCTCGAACAGTTCGTTGCCCAGGTCGTAGTGCGCGGCGATATTGCGCCGCGAGCCCTGGCGGGTGTTGCGGTTGAGCCAGTGCAGGCCCTGGATCAGCGGCCGGCCGAGTTGCGCCAGGCCGCGCTCCATGGCGTCGAGCACCTCCAGGTTGGCGACGAAGATGCGGATCACCGCGGTCAGGTCCGGGGTGCTCCAGTACCCGTGGATATAGGCCTCGCCCGAGCCGATCGAGCCGTTGCCGGCCACCAGGCCCCAGACCGCGCCGTCGAGCACGCGGATTTCGCCGCGCAGGCTGGCCTGCGGGTCGCCGAAGTGCAGGGTCTCGGCGCCCTCGTGGATGGTCAGCCGGCCATGGCGCAGGCGACCCAGCTGGCGCAGTACGGCGCGGCGCAACAGGCCGGCACCGAGGCCGCTGCCGGCACGCACGCTGTCTTTGGCGGAGGTCAGGCTAGAGCTTTTCATAGGGCAGGTCCTTCGGTTGCGGGCGGGCGACGCGGAAGTCGCCTTCCGCGGCCTGGTGAGCGAACAGGGGCACGCGTTTGAGCAGCAGGCGCAGGGCCTGCCAGTAGATGGCCGCGAGGGTCTTGGCGGTCATCCAGGGGAAACTCAGCAGATGGCGGTGCAGGCTGGCGCGGCTCAGGGGCTGGCGCTGCAGGCTGAGGCTGGCGTCGAAGAGCTTTTCCTCGCCGGCCCAGTCGGCCATATGAATGCCCAGGCGCTCGCCCACCGGGCTGAAGCTCATGCGGTACTCAAGCTCGTGCGGCAGAAAGGGCGAGACGTGGAAGGCCTTGGCCACGCTGAACTGCTGCCGCCCAGTGCCGGCTGCCGGCAGCACGTAGTGATAGCGCTCGCGCCAGGGCGTGTTGCTCACTTCGCAGAGGATCGCCAGCAGTTGCTCGTCGGCGTCGAAGCAGTAGAAGAAGCTCGCCGGGTTGAACGCCAGGCCCCAGCTGCGCGGCTGGGTCAGCAGGCAGATGCGCCCCAGCGGGCGCCGGCCGATGGCCCGCTCGACGCGCTGGCGCACCGCCTCGGCCAGGGGCATGCCGGCGCGGGTGAATTGCGGCAGGTAATCGGACTCGCGAAAGGCGAAGGGCATCCAGCGGCTGCGCCCGGCCAGCTTTGAGAGGGCGAACAGGGCGTCCTGCTCGTCCAGATCGAGGTAGAGCAGGCCCATGCGGTAGCGGAAGGCGTGCGCGCGCGGGGCGAAGCGCCGATGCTGCACCCAGCCGCTGTACAGGGCGCTGTGCATCACAGCGCCTCGCCGAAGGCGCGGGCCACGCGCAGCGCGCTGAGCACGCCGTCCTCGTGGAAGCCGTTGGCCCAGTAGGCGCCGCAGTAGTAGCTGTGCTGGCTGCCTTGCAGCTCTTCCCAGCGCGCCTGGGCGGCGATGCCGGCCAGGCTGTACTGCGGGTGGGCGTAGCGAAAGCGCGCGAGTACCTTGGCCGGGTCGATGGCCGCGCCCTGGTTGAGGCTGACGCAGAAGGTGGTATCGCTGTCGATACCCTGCAGGATGTTCATGTTGTAGGTGACCGCTGCCGGTCGATCGCTCGGCCCGCCCAGGCGGTAGTTCCAGCTGGCCCAGGCCAGCTGGCGCCGGGGCAGCAGGCGCGTATCGGTATGCAGCACCACCTCGTTGTCGGCGTAGGGCAGGGCGCCGAGGATGGCCTGCTCGGCGGCGCTGGGCCCTGCCAGCAGGGCCAGGGCCTGGTCGCTGTGGCAGGCGAACACCACCTTGTCGAAGCGCTCGGCGCCGGCGGCGCTGTGCAGGGTGACGCCGCCGGCATCGCGCTCGACCCGCTGCACCGGGCAGTTGAGCCGGATGCGCTCGGCGAAGCTGGCGCTCAGCGGCGCCACGTAGCTGCGCGAGCCGCCGGCGATCACCTGCCACTGCGGGCGGTCGCTGATCGACAGCAGGCCGTGGTTCTTGCAGAAGCGCACGAAGAACTGCAGCGGAAAACCGAGCATGCCGGCCAGCGACATCGACCAGATCGCCGCGCCCATGGGCACTATGTAGTGGTCGATGAAGCGCTGGCCGTAGCCGTTGCGTGCGAGGTAGTCGCCGAGGGTGGTGTCGGCGGCGATGCGGCCGCAGGCCAGGTCGTCCTGGGTCTGGCGGTTGAAGCGCAGGATGTCGCGCAGCATGCCCCAGAACCCCGGCGAGACCAGGTTGCGGCGCTGGGCGAACAGGCTGTTGAGGTCGTGACCGTTGTACTCCAGGCCGCTGGCCGGATCGCTGACCGAGAAGCTCATCTCGGTGGGCTGGTAGGCCACGCCGAGCTGTTCCAGCAGGCGGATGAAGTTGGGGTAGGTCCAGTCGTTGAAGACGATGAAGCCGGTGTCGATGGCGTACGCGCGGCCGTCCACCTCGACGTCCACCGTATGGGTGTGGCCGCCGACCCAGTCGCTGGCCTCGAATACCTGGATCTCGTGCTGGCGATTGAGCAGGTAGGCGCTGGTCAGGCCGGCGATGCCGCTGCCGATGATGGCGATTTTCATGGGGCGTCCTGGGTGGTGGGCTCGCTACGCGCCAGGCGGCGGCCGATGGCCAGGCGCAGGCGTTTGGGCAGCAGGCCGAGGAGTTTCAGGGTGACGATAAAGGGCGCGGGAAAGGCGATTTCCAGCGGGTGCTTGTCCAGCCGTGCGGCGATGTGCCGGGCGGCCCTTGCCGCCGGCCAGCGCATGGGCATGGGGAAGTCGTTCTTTTGCGTCAGCGGGGTGTCGACGAAGCCGGGGCTGATCAGGGTGACGTCGATGCCTTCGCCGGCCAGGTCGATGCGCAGCGCCTCCAGCAGGTAGCGCATGGCCGCCTTGGAGGCACCGTAGGCCTCGGCGCGCGGCAGGGCGAGGAAGGTCACCGAGCTGCCGACGCCGACCAGGTGCGGCCGCTCGCCCCGACGCAGCAGGGGCAGGGCCGCCTCGATGCAGTGGCTGGCCGACAGCAGGTTGGCGCGTATCACCCGCTCGATGAGGGCGGACTCGTACGCCTGGGCGTCGAGGTACTCGCAGGTGCCGGCGTTGAGGATGGCGCAATCCAGCGCGCCCCAGGCCTGCTCGATGCGCTGGGCGATGGCGCGCACCTGCTCGGGCTCGCAGAGATCGCCCGGCACCACCAGCACCTGCTCGGGGAAGCGCATCGCCAGCTCCTGCAGCGGGCCGCTGCGGCGCGCGCTGAGGGCCAGGCGGTGGCCGCCGCGCAGCAGTTCCTCGGCCAGGGCGATGCCGATGCCACTGCTGGCGCCGGTCAGCCAGATACGCTTCATGCCAGCCTCCGCTTCAGCCAGCCGATGCTCTGGCCGAGCACGGGCAGATGCTCGTAGAGCAGGGCGCCGGCGTCGAAGTAGTCGCGGTGCAGATAGACCTTGTCGCGCCACTGCAGGTGCGTGCAGCCGTCGACCTGGATCGGTGCGCCGCGGGCCAGGCGCGGGTGGCGGTAGCTCAGGGTCCAGCGCAGGTAGCCTTGGCCCTCGTCGACCCGGTCGCGGCCGTGGAACTCGAAGCGCAGCGCGTCGACATTGGCGTACAGCTCGGCGAAGTAGCGGCGCAGCGCGTCCAGGCCGCGTACCTCGTGCAACGGGTCGCGAAACAGCACGTCGTCGCTGTACAGCTCGCCGAGCCGCTCGAGGTTGTCCTTGTTCAGCGCGGCGAAGCGTTCGCCGAAGGTGGACAGGAAATCGCTCATGCGGGCACCTCCCGGTTGCCGAGATGCTTGAACGCGGCCAGGGCGCGTTCGCGCGAGCGCGCCAGATCGACGATCGGCCGCGGGTAGCCGGCCGGGGCGAGCAGTCCGCCGAGCGCGGCCGGATCATGGATGTCGCGCTTGTTCAGCCCGGCCAGCTCCGGCACCCAGTGACGGATGAAGTGGCCGTCGGGATCGAACTTCTGCGACTGGCTGATGGGGTTGAAGATGCGGAAATAGGGGGCCGCGTCGGTGCCGGTGGAGGCGCTCCACTGCCAGCCGCCGTTGTTCGCCGCCAGGTCGCCGTCGATCAGCTGACGCATAAAGAAGCGCTCGCCCTCGCGCCAGTCGATCAGCAGGTTCTTGGTCAGGAACATGGCGACGATCATGCGCAGGCGGTTGTGCATCCAGCCGGTCGCGCGCAGCTGGCGCATGGCGGCATCGACTATGGGCAGGCCGGTGCGGCCCTGCTGCCAGGCGGCCAGCTCGTCCGGCGCGTCACGCCAGGGCAGCGCCTCGGTTTCCTGGCGGAAGGCGCGGTGCATCGAGACCCGCGGGTAGCCCACCAGGATGTGCTTGTAGAACTCGCGCCAGAGCAGTTCGTTGATCCAGGTGACGGCGCCGGGGTTGCCGCTGTCGAACTCGCCGCGGTTGGCGCGCAGCGCCG
>NZ_AVOF01000161.1:0-7299 GCF_000465935.2 Pseudomonas sp. EGD-AK9 | reverse complement strand
CCGCCTTCGACCAGCAACTGCCGGAGGGTTGCGCCCGCCTGGAGTTTCTCGCCGTGGCCCCGCACAGCCAGGGACAGGGCCTCGGCGGCGCCCTGCTGCAGGCGACGCTGCAAGCGATGGCCGCCGCCGGCTGCAGCGCCGCCGCCCTGGAAACCGGCGCCGAACGCAACCTGGCGCTGTACCGTCGCCATGGCTTCGAACTGCTGGGTCACGCGGATTTCGACGCGCTGCGCCATTACAGCCTGTGGCGACCGACCATCGTGTGAGAGGAACCCCGAGCAGCAGGTGCGACTCCTACTAACGGAATCAAATCACAGGAGTACCACCCCATGCGTGTATCGAGCCGAGCAGCCCTGGCATTGGCCGCCTGCCTGATCGCCCAGACCGCCGCAGCCGACAGCCTGCTGCGCGACATCCTTTCCTCCGGGGCGACCACCGCCTCCACCTACCTGACCTTCAAGGACAAGAAGCTGGTCGTCGCCGCCGAGGAAGACGCCAGCAGCTTCGTCGCCAGCGCCGGCGAGATACGCGGCCCGCACCTGGAGGCGGCGCTGCAGCGGCTACGCAGTGAAAACCCCGAGCTGCAGGGCGCCGACGATATGGAACTGGCCAGCGCCATTCTCGCCGCCTCGGCCGGTCCGCTCGAGGCCAGCGACGCCCGCTAAGCCCAACGCGCGCATAAAAAATGCCCGCATCCGGAAGGATGCGGGCATTTTTCTTGTCGCGCTCGGGACGACAGGCCTGATGAGCCTGTCGAACCTCCGCCGGCTGATTACATCAGCGGCAGGGTGTAGCTGACGATCAGACGGTTCTCGTCGATATCGTTGGCGAAGTTCGAACGCACACTCGCATTGCGCCAGCGTACGCCGAGGTTCTTCAGCGCACCTTCCTGGAACACGTACATCAGCTCGGTGTTGCGCTCCCACTCGCGGCCTTCGGATACGCCAGCACCGCGGTCGACGTTGTCGCCGGTCAGGTAGCGGGTCATGAAGGTCAGGCCCGGGATGCCGATGGAGGCGAAGTTGAAGTCGTAGCGCGCCTGCCAGGACTTCTCGTCCTTGTTGGCGAAGTCGCTGATCTGCACGTAGTTGACCAGGAACGGGTCGGTACCGTTGATGTAGGCGAAGCCGGTGTCGCCGCTCATCTTCTGGTAGCCCAGGCCGAAGGCGTGGCCGTCCAGGCCGTAGGTGACCATGGCACCGAAGGCATTGTTGTCGACGTTGCTGCGGTTGCCGTCGTCGGTGGAACGGGCATAGCGGACGTCGGTCTTCAGGCTCTGCTTGTCGCCCAGCGGCAGCACGTGCACGGCGTTGAAGGAGTGCTGCTTGTACAGCTCGTCCAGGTTGGAATAGTAGTAACCGGCGGTCAGGTCGTTGGTCAGCTTGTAGGTGCCGCCGATAAAGTCGAACGAATCGGCGGTGGCGCCACCGCTCAGACGGATACCACGAGTACCTACAGTACCGCGGGTGCTATTGAAGCTATTGGTGATCGAGATGTCCTCGTAGTCACCAGAGTCACGATGGTTCACCTCGCGCACGTGCGCGGCTTCCAGCATCAGGCCGTCGATTTCCTGGGATACCAGGTGACCGGCTTCGAACACCTGCGGCAGCAGGCGGGCGTCGCTGGAGGCGATGGCGGCGTTCTTGAACTGCATCTGGCCGACACGCAGGGTGCTGTTGGAAATCTTGGCCTTGGCGGCGACGGCCAGATCCGAGTAGTTGTCCTGCGAACCGCCCGAGGAACGATCCGGGACCAGCAGACCGCTGCCGGCGGTGCCGTCGCCGGAATCCAGCTTGAAGCCGAACATGCCGATGGCGTCGGCGCCGAAGCCCACGGTGCCCTCGGTGAAGCCGGAGTTCATGCGCAGGATAAAGCCCTGGGCCCACTCTTCGGACTTGGAACGAGTGGGGGTTGGCGTATCGTTGTGCCCCTGACGGAAATCACGGTTGAAGTAGAAATTGCGGGCTTCCAGGCTGACCTTGGTGTCGCCGATCAAATCGGCAGAGGCCACTTGGCTCAGGCCCAGGGTGCTGGCGGCTACGGCCAGTGCCAGGGAGGTCTTTCTCATTATGTTTCTCTCCAGTGTGTTTAAGGTGACGCATCGCCCGAACACCGACTTCGGCACGAAGAGGCAGGCTCGGGACGAATCAGGCGAACGCAGGCGCGCGCGGGCACGGCAGGGCCCTCGCTGGCGCGGGTGCGTGGCAAACTCAGGAAGAACGGGACAACGGCGGACGCAACGGGGCGAACGGACGGGAACGGGCAGGACGATTCATGGGAGGGCTCTCGCGTCGTTGTTATTGTGCGCCAGCATCCGGGCCGGCATCTTGACGTGAGTTCAGGCAGATAGCGTGCCAGCTCTTCCAGAGCGCCGTGCAACGCCTCTAGAACGGGAGGTTAACGCTTTTTGGCAGGGGCGTTACCGCTCTATTACGCTACGCGACCGGCAATTTTCCGCTTATGCGACGCGCCGCTCAGGCGGAAAATCGCCAACGCCTCAACCCAGCACGATCTGGTTCTTGCCCTGGCGCTTGGCCAGGTACATGGCCGCGTCGGCACGGGCGTACAGCGCCTCCAGGTTGGCGTCGGCGGCGCGCAGGCTGGTCAGCCCCTGGCTGACGGTGATGCCGAAGCTTGCGCCGTCGTGCTGGAAGTTCAGGCGCTGCACCTCGCGCTGCAGACGCTCGGCCACCTGCAGGGCGATATCCGGCTCGCAACCGGGGAACAGCGCGGCGAATTCCTCGCCGCCGATGCGGCCGAACAGGTCGCCACGGCGCAACGCGTTGGCACCGCACTGGGCCAGGCGCTGCAGCACCTGGTCGCCGAGCTGATGACCGTACTGGTCGTTGATCTTCTTGAAGTCGTCGAGGTCGAGCAGGAGGAAGGCCAGCGGGCTGCCGTACTGCCGCGCATGCTCGAACTCGCGGCGGGCGCACTCGAAAAAGTGCCGGCGGTTGCTGCTCTGGGTCAGCACATCGGTGGTGGCCAGGCGATGCAGCTCGCCCTCCAGGCGTTTCTTCTCGGTGATGTCCTCGGCGATACCGACTATCACCTTGCCCTGAGCCGAACCGGGCCGCGGGCTGACGAAGCACTTGTCGCTAAGCCAGCGCAGCTGGCCGTCGGCGCGGATGATGCGGTACTCGCGAAACTCCACCGCACCGGTTTCCAGCACCTTGGCCAGGCTTTCCGCGGCGTACTCCACATCGTCGGGGTAGATGCTGTTGCGCCACTCGCCGTAGTCGGCCAGCAGCAGCGCGGCGGAGCGGCCGAAGATGCGCTCGTAGGCCGGGCTGACGTAGATCACCCGTTGTGCGTCCCAGTCGAACGCCCAGAGCGCGGCGTTGACGCTGCCCAGCAGGCTGCTGAACAGCTGCTCGCGCTCGCGCAGGCGCTCCACCTCGGCCCGGCTGTGCAGCAGGGCCAGGGTCAGTTCTTCCAACTCGGAAACGGCGTTGCCTTGATCGTCCATTACAGCGGCCATCCAATCCCTCGCATCAGCATTGCAATGAGCATAGTGCGAGCTGTTGGACAAACACAAAGGCCCGCCGTTCGGCGGGCCTTTGCAGGAAACGCGCGGCGATCAGGCAGCGGTTGCGGCAGGGCGCAGCGAGTAGGTCTTGAGTTGCTCGGCGAACTCGCGCAGCGACTGGATGCCGCTGGCCTCGGCCTCGTGCACCCACTGCTTCATCGCCTCGAGCATGTCGTGGCCGTTACTGCTGGTCTTGACCCAGATCTGCTGCAGCGCCAGGCGCTTCTCGTAGATCACCTTGAGCGCCTGGCTCTGCGCCAGCAGCTCGCTGATGCGTGCCTGGTGCTGCTCTTCCAGCAGGCTCGGCTCGCGCGACAGCAGGCGCTTGGCGCGGCGGAACAGGTGGCGCACCGACTCGTCGGCCTTGGCCACTTCCTGCTTGACCAGCGGCGCGATCACCAGCTTGCGGTACTGCGCCATGATCTGGAAGCGGTTGTTGAGGATGGCCATGGCGGTGTCCATGTCCAGGCTGCGCTTGCCCTCGACCCGGTGGGCAATGGGCGCGACGCGCTGCACCTGGGCCAGGCCGAGGAAGCTGAACAGCTTGATCCAGGCCCAGCCCATGTCGAATTCCCACTTCTTCACCGACAGCTTGGCGCTGTTGGGGTAGGTGTGGTGGTTGTTGTGCAGCTCCTCGCCGCCGATCAGGATGCCCCAGGGCACCAGGTTGGTGGCGGCGTCGCGGCACTCGAAGTTGCGGTAGCCGACGGCATGGCCGAGGCCGTTGATGACGCCGGCGGCCCACACCGGAATCCACATCATCTGGATCGCCCAGACGGTGATGCCGAGCACGCCGAACAGGGCCAGGTCGATGATCGCCATCAGCGTCACGCCGCCAATCGGATAGCGGCTATAAACATTGCGTTCGATCCAGTCATCCGGGCAGTTCTTGCCGTAGATGCGCAGGGTTTCCTGGTTCTTCGCCTCTTCCTGATAGAGTTCGGCGCCCTTGCGCAGCACGGTGCCCAGGCCCTTGACCACCGGGCTGTGGGGGTCGTCGACGGTTTCGCACTTGGCGTGGTGCTTGCGGTGGATGGCGGTCCACTCGCGAGTGTTCTGGCCGGTGGTCAGCCACAGCCAGAAACGGAAGAAATGCTTGAGCGCCGGGTGCAGTTCCAGTGCACGGTGCGCGGAGTAGCGGTGCAGATAGACGGTGACGCTGACGATGGTCACGTGCGTCATCAGCAGGGTCGCAGCCACCAGCTGCCAGACCGACAGGTCGAGTAAACCGTTGTACCACATGGACACTGTTGCCTCTTGAAAGGAAAACGCGGCCTGTCCTACAAGGACGAGCCTAGGCGCATTATCCCTGACCCAAGGCAGAAAACCAGTTGGTCTTTTAGATAAGAATGTTTCAGCCTCTAAGGCATCTATACTGCCCAGCATTTACAGGGAGCGTAGCCGCTTGCCCATGCGTATCGACACCGCCGCCTTGCGCCTGACCCTGGGCTATCTGCTGCTCGCCGCCTCGTGGATTCTCCTCAGCGACCAGCTGCTGGCCGCCCTCGGCCTGTCCGCGGCCCAGCAGGACCACCTGCAGTCGTTCAAGGGTCTGCTGTTCGTCGCCCTCACCGGCGCCCTGCTGTACCTGGTGCTGCAGCGCCACGCCCGGCACCATCGGCGCGCGCGGCTGCAGCTGGCGGACAACGAGGAACGCCTGCGCCTGGCCCTGGATGCCACCCGCGACGGCCTGTGGGACTGGGACTACGCCAGCCAGCGGGTGTTCTTCTCCGACGGCTACGCCGCCCTGCTCGGCCTCACCCCGCAGGCCCTCGGCGATACCCGCGAGGCCTGGGTCGCGCGCCTGCACCCGGAGGATCGCGAACGCGCGCTGCAGGCGCTCGACGCGGAAATGAGCGGCGCGCAGTACGAGAACATCTACCGCATGCGCCACGCCGACGGCAGCTACCGCTGGCTGCACTCGCGCGGCCGCCTGCTGCGCGACGAGGCCGGTCAGCCGCAGCGCTTCATCGGCGTGGCCAGCGACATCACCCAGCGCCGCGCCGACGAGGACAGCCTGCGCCAGGCCGCCGCGGTGTTCGACGCCACCCAGGAAGGCGTGCTGGTCACCGACCCCGAGCAGCGCATCGTCCACGTCAACCCGGCGTTCAGCCGCATCACCGGCTACGCCGCCGAGGAAATCCTCGGCCAGCAGCCCAGCCTGCTCAAGTCCGGCCGTCACGACGCGGCCTTCTACCACAGCCTGTGGCACGCCCTGCAGAGCCGCGGCGCCTGGAGCGGCGAGGTGTGGAACCGGCGCAAGAGCGGCGAGATCTACCCGCAGTGGCAGTGCATCCGCGTCATCCACGACGAGCAGGGGCGCATCAGCCACTATGTCGCGGTGTTTTCCGACATCACCGCGCTCAAGCGCTCGCAGCGCGAGCTGGACTACCTGGCCCACCACGACCCGCTGAGCAACCTGCCCAACCGCCTGCTGTTCACCGAGCGGGTCGCCCATGCCCTGGAGCGCAGCGCCGGCGAACAGCTGTGCGGCGCGGTGCTGCTGATCGACCTGGACCACTTCAAGCACATCAACGAAAGCCTCGGCCACAACGTCGGCGACCTGCTGCTCAAGGAGGTCGGCGAGCGCCTGCTGGCGGCGGTGCCGGCCGGCAGCACCCTGGCGCGCCTGGGCGGCGACGAGTTCGGCCTGCTCTGCGAGCACTGCGCCGAGGCGACCCAGGCCGCGGAGCTGGCGCAGCGCCTGCTGCGCTGCCTGGATGCGCCGTTCCGCCTGCACGGCCACGAGCTGTACATCGGCGCCAGCATCGGCATCAGCCTGTTCCCGGACGACGCCGCCAGCGTCGAACAGGTGCTGCGCAACGCCGACTCGGCGCTGTTCAAGGCCAAAAGCAGCGGCCGCGAGGGCTACGCCTTCTACGTCCAGGAGCTGACCGACTACGCCCGCCAGCGCGTGGAGCTGGCCAGCAGCCTGCGCCACGCCCTCGACAACCAGGAGCTGCGCGTTTACTACCAGCCGCTGCACGACTTGCAGGACGGCAGCGCGGTCGGCATGGAGGCGCTGGTGCGCTGGCAGCACCCGCAGCGCGGCCTGGTGTCGCCCGCCGAGTTCATCCCGATCGCCGAGGACAACGGCCTGATCGGCGCCATCGACGCCTGGGTGCTGGAGCAGGCCTGTCGCCAGATGGTGCGCTGGCACGCCGCCGGCAGCGCGCTGCGCTTCGTCGCGGTGAACGTCTCCAGCCGTCTGTTCGGCCGCGGCGAACTGGAGCAGCGCGTCGCCCAGGTGCTGGCCGACACCGGCCTGGCGCCGGCGCAACTGGAGTTGGAAGTGACCGAGAGCGCGATCATGGAAGACCCCGACGCCGCCCTGCTGCTGCTCACCCGCCTGCGCGGGCTCGGCGTGCGCCTGGCCATCGACGACTTCGGCACCGGCTACAGCTCGCTGGCGCGCCTCAAGCGCCTGCCGGTGGACAAGCTCAAGCTCGACCAGAGCTTCGTCCGCGGCCTGCCCGACGACGCCGAGGACGCCGCCATCGCCCGCGCAGTGATCGCCCTCGGCCACAGCCTGGGGATCAAGGTGCTGGCCGAAGGCATCGAGCAGGCCGCGCAGGCCGATTTCCTCCGCGAACTCGGCTGCCACTACGGCCAGGGCTACCATTTCGGCCGCCCGCAACCGGTGCCCAGCCAGCCCATCGGCGTGCCCGAAGCCACCCAGGCTGAGCGGGCCAGCACGGGAGACTGAACATGCGCGTGCTGATCCTCGAAGACGATCCCTGGATCGCCGACCTGCTCAGGCAGATCGTCCT
>NZ_AVOF01000160.1:0-7334 GCF_000465935.2 Pseudomonas sp. EGD-AK9 | reverse complement strand
ACCACGGCGCGCAGGCCCTGGCGCAGCAGGCGCTCGCTCAGCGGCCGCGGCACCGCCTGTTCGACCAGTTCACGGCCGATGTCCAGCAGGTTGTGGTACTGCACGCCGGACGGGCAGGTGGTTTCGCAGTTGCGGCAGGTTAGGCAGCGGTCCAGATGCTGCTGGGTCTTGGCGGTGACCTCGCCGCCTTCGAGCATCTGCTTGATCAGGTAGATGCGCCCGCGCGGGCCGTCCAGCTCGTCGCCGAGCAGCTGGTAGGTCGGGCAGGTGGCGTTGCAGAAACCGCAATGCACGCAGGAGCGCAGCACCCGCTCGGCTTCCTCGGCGCGCGGCAGACGCTTGGCTTGTTCACTCAGGTTGGTCTGCACGGCTTATACCTCGGCGTACATGCGGCCAGGGTTGAAGATGCCCTGGGGATCGAGCTGTTGCTTGAGCTGGCGCTGGTAGCGCAGCAGCGGCGCGGCCAGCGGCTGGAAGGGTTGTTCGGTACCTGCGGCGAAGCAGGTGGCGTGGCCGCCGAGCTTGGCCAGCACGCGCTGGATCAGCGCGCCATCGGCGTCGGATTTCAGCCAGCGCTGGGCGCCGCCCCAGTCGATCAGTTGGCGCCCGGGCAGGTCGAGCAGGCCGCTGTTGGCCGGCAGCGACAGGCGCCACAGGGTGCCTTCGCCGGCGAAGAACGGCAGGCGCTGCTCGCGCAGCTGCAGCCAGTAGCCGTTGTCGATTTCCTCGCCACCCAGGCGCTGGCGCGCAGCCTGCACCGAACCCTCGCCGCCTTCCAGGCGCAGGTGCAGCGCCGCACCGTCGTGGCTGGCGGCGCTGATCGGCAGCGGCTGCTGGCCCCATTCGGCGAGCTTGTTCAGCGCGTGCAGGGCGTCCACTTCCAGGCGCAGGCTGAGCGCCTGGCGCGGCTTGGGCAGCACCTTGAGCGACACCTCGGTGAGCAGGCCGAGGCAGCCGAAGCTGCCGGCCATCAGGCGCGACAGGTCGTAGCCGGCGACGTTCTTCATCACCTCGCCGCCGAAACGCAGCAGCTTGCCCTGGCCGGTGATCACGCGGGTACCCAGCACCTGGTCACGTACCGAGCCGGCCCAGGGCCGACGCGGGCCGGACAGCCCGGCGGCGACCATGCCGCCAAGGGTGGCGCCCTCGCCCAGGTGCGGCGGTTCGCACGGCAGCATCTGGTTGTTGGCCTCCAGCGCCGCCTCGATCTCGGCCAGCGGTGTACCGGCGCGGGCAGTGAGCACCAGTTCGGTCGGGTCGTAGCTGACGATGCCGCGATGCATGCGGGTATCCAGCACCTCGCCGCTGGTGGCGCGGCCCAGATGAGCCTTGCTGCCGCTGCCCTGGATGCGCAGCGGGGTGGCGCTGTTCAGCGCGTGGTTGACCTGTTCCAGCAGCGCGGCGCTGGCGTCGAAATCATGCGACATCAGAAACGCTCCAGTTCCGGGAAGGGCAGTTGGCCGTGGTGCACGTGCATGGCGCCGAACTCGGCGCAGCGGTGCAGGGTGGGGATGTTCTTGCCCGGATTGAGCAGGCCGCTGGGGTCGAACGCCGCCTTCACCGCATGGAACAGGGTGATCTCGTCGCTGTTGAACTGCGCGCACATCTGGTTGATCTTCTCGCGGCCTACGCCGTGCTCGCCGGTGATGCTGCCGCCGACCTTGACGCAGAGTTCGAGGATCTTGCCGCCGATGGCTTCGGCGCGCTCCAGTTCGCCAGGCACGTTGGCATCGAAGAGGATCAGCGGGTGCATGTTGCCGTCGCCGGCATGGAACACGTTGGCCACGCGCAGGCCGTACTCCTCGGACAGCTCGGCGATGCCGCGCAGCACGCCGGGCAGCTCGCGGCGCGGGATGGTGCCGTCCATGCAGTAGTAGTCCGGCGAGATGCGCCCGACCGCGGGGAAGGCGTTCTTGCGCCCGGCCCAGAACTTCACCCGCTCGGCCTCGTCGCGGGCCTGGCGCACTTCGGTGGCGCCGGCCTTCGTCAGCACCGCGCGCACCCGCTCGCAGTCGTCGGCCACGTCGGCTTCGACGCCATCCAGCTCGCACAGCAGGATGGCCTCGGCCTCCACCGGGTAGCCGGCGTGGATAAAGTCTTCCGCGGCGCGGATCGCCAGGTTGTCCATCATCTCCAGGCCGCCGGGAATGATGCCGGCGGCGATGATGTCGCCCACTGCGCGGCCGGCCTTTTCCACCGAGTCGAAGGCCGCCAGCAGCACCTTGGCCACCTGCGGCTTGGGCAGCAGCTTGACGGTGACTTCGGTGACGATGCCGAGCATGCCCTCGGAGCCGGTGAACAGCGCCAGCAGGTCGAAACCGGGGGCGTCCAGGGCGTCGCTGCCGAGGGTCATGAACTCGCCCTCGACGGTGAGAATCTCGACCTTGAGCAGGTTGTGCACGGTCAGGCCGTACTTCAGGCAGTGCACGCCGCCGGCGTTCTCGGCGACGTTGCCGCCGATGGAGCAGGCGATCTGCGACGAGGGGTCCGGCGCGTAGTACAGATCGAAGGGCGCCGCCGCCTGGGAGATCGCCAGGTTACGCACGCCCGGCTGCACGCGGGCGAAGCGGCCTTCGCGGTTGATCTCGAGAATCTGGTTGAAGCGCGCCATCACCAGCAGGATGCCCTGCTCCAGCGGCAGCGCGCCGCCGGACAGGCCGGTGCCGGCGCCGCGTGCCACCACCGGCACGCCGCGGGCGTGGCAGAGCTGCAGCAGCTGCTGCACCTGCTCGATGCGTTCGGGCAGCACCACCAGCATGGGCGTGGTGCGGTAGGCGGACAGGCCGTCGCACTCGTAGGGCGTGAGGTCTTCGGTGGTGTGCAGGATGTCGAGGTCGGGCAGGCGCTGGCGCAATTCCGCCAGCAGGGCGGCCTTGTCGACCTTGGGCAGCGCGCCGTCGATGCGCTCGTCGTACAGAATGCTCATGGCAGGCTCGATTCGGGAACGTAATTGTTATCAAGGGTCAGGCTGCGACCATGGGCCGCATGTTTAGGTCGGCCTTGTCCCTGCGTCCATCTTCTTGGGCGCTGGTAGGACCAGTTTCTTGCGCCAGGCCTTTGCCCTGGATTGGCCTAAGGTCTTATCCGTCGCGGCTTGCCTCTGGGCGGGCGCGCGATCTAAGGTGGCCCTTAGAAATTGGTACGACCAGTGTGGTGGAGGTGGCGAATGGACGGGCAACAGGGCGCGGCGCGGCGCCAGGTCAGCGACGTGGTGGCCGAGCGCATCGAGCGGCTGATCGTCGACGGCGTGCTCAAGGTGGGCCAGCCGCTGCCGTCGGAGCGGCGCCTGTGCGAGAAGCTGGGCATCTCCCGTTCGGCGCTGCGCGAGGGGCTCAAGGTGCTGCGCGGGCGCGGCATCATCGACACCGCCCAGGGCCGCGACTCGCGGGTGGCCAAGCTCAGCGGCGAGCGCGACGCCAGCCCGCTGATGCACCTGTTCAACTCGCAGCCGCGCACCCTCTACGATCTGCTGGAAGTGCGCGGCCTGCTCGAGGGCGAGTCGGCGCGCCTGGCGGCGCTGCGCGGCACCGAGGCGGATTTCGTGTTGCTGACCCGGCGTTACGAGGAAATGCTCGCCGCCCATACCCAGGACAGCCCGGTCGATCCGCGCGAGCACGCGCGCCTCGACCACGCCTTCCACCTGGCCATCTGCGAGGCCTCGCACAACCCGGTGCTGGTGCACACCCTGCAGTCGTTGACCGACCTGATGCTCAGCACGGTGTTCGCCTCGGTGAACAACCTCTACCACCGCCCGGCGCAGAAACGGCAGATCGACCGCCAGCACTCGCGGCTGTATCACGCGGTGATCGAGCGCCTGCCGGAACAGGCGCAGCGCGCCGCGCGCGACCATATCCACAGCATCCGCGACAACCTGCAGGAGATCGAGCAGGAAGAGCAGCGCCTGGTGCGCGCCACCATGCGCCTGGAGGGGTGGGGCTAGCTCGGTTCTGCGCGACCTGGCGCAGCGGCTGGACCCTGGCGCTTGTCGTGAGTAACGTCGCCTGGTGTATAAGGAACGGGCAGCCGTATCCGCCGCCGGAGGATTGCCCGTGAACCAACCCATCGAGACCGACAGTGCGGTCTACAAGACCCTGCTCGAATCGACCAAGGCGATCCCCTGGAAGATCGACTGGAAGACCATGACCTTCGCCTACATCGGCCCGCAGATCGAAAGCCTGCTGGGCTGGGCGCAGTCCAGCTGGGTCAGCGCCGAGGACTGGGCGGCGCGCATGCACCCGGAGGACCGCGAGCAGGTGGTGGCCTTCTGCGTGTCGCAGTCGCAGAACGGCGTCGACCACGAGGCCGACTACCGCGCGCTGACCGCCGCCGGCGACTACGTGTGGATCCGCGACGTGGTGCACGTGGTGCGCGACGACAAGGGCGAGGTGGATTCGCTGATCGGCTTCATGTTCGACATCAGCGAGCGCAAGCAGACCGAGCAGCAGCTGCTCAGCCTGCAGCAGCAGCTCGAAGAGCTCTCCTACAAGGACGGCCTGACCGGCGTGGCCAACCGGCGCATGTTCGACTCGGTGCTGGCCAGCGAATGGGCCAGCGCCCAGCGTACCTGCCAGCCGCTGTCGCTGATCCTGCTGGATATCGACCACTTCAAGCAGTACAACGACCACTACGGGCATATCCAGGGCGACGACTGCCTGAAGAGCGTCGGCCAGGCGCTGAGCGGCGCCGCCAGCCGGCCGCGGGATTTCGTCGGGCGTTTCGGCGGCGAGGAATTCGTCCTGGTGCTGCCGGAAACCGATGCCGCCGCCGCCCGCCATATCGCCGAACGCTGCCGCCAGCTGGTGCGCCAGCGGCGCATCCCCCACGAGAAATCCACGGTGGCGCCGCTGCTGACCATCAGCCTCGGCGTCGGCACCACGGTGCCCGAGGCCCAGGACCGCGCGGTGGACTTCCTCAACGCGGTGGACAAGCTGCTCTATCGCGCCAAGCAGCGCGGCCGCGATCGCCTGGAAATGGCGCCGGTGCAGGGCCAATCGCTGCCCGAGCAGGTGCCTGGTTCGGGCTAGAACTCGTCGGCAGATGCGCCGAGCCCCATGAGGAGAGTAGAAACATGCAACTGATCTATGCCGCCGCCTCCCCCTTCGCCCGCAAGGTTCGCGTGCTGGCCTTTGAGGCCGGGCTGCTGGCGCGCATCGAGCTGCTCGACACTGCTGTGCTGCCGACCACCCTCAACGAGCGGGTCAACGCGCTCAACCCGCTGGGCAAGATCCCGGTGCTGCTGAGCGACGACGGCGAGGCGCTGTACGACAGCCGGGTGATCTGCGAGTACCTCGACACCCTGCACGGCGGCGCCCGTCTGCTGCCGCAGGACGATACGCGCTGGCCGGTGCTGCGCCTGGCGGCGCTGGCCGACGGGCTGATGGACGCCGCGCTGCTGGCGCGTTACGAAAAGGCCGTGCGCCAAGCCGAGCAGCAGTCGCAGGCCTGGCTGGAGGGGCAACTGGGCAAGGTGCAGCGCGCCCTGGCCGAGCTGGAGCGCCAGGCCGACCGGCTGCAGGGCCCCGTCGATCTGGCGCAGATCGGCGTGGCCTGCGCCCTGGGTTATCTGGATTTCCGTTTCGCCGATCTCGACTGGCGCGCCGCGCATCCGGCGCTGAGCCGGTTCCAGCAGGCCTTTGCCCAACGTCCCTCGATGCTGGCCAGCGCGCCGGCCTGATCGAGATGCGCCGCCGCGCAGAGGCTAGTCGCCCCCAGGCATGAGCAAGGCGCGCGCCATCGCTGGCGCGCGTCTTACCCGTTGCGGCAGGTGTTACTTGCCGGCTCGCGCCTGGCTCTCCTGCACCGCCTGGAGTATCACCTTGGCCACGTCCTCGGGGCGCGATTGCTGCGGTACGTGGCTGGCGGCGAGCTCGGTGGTCTGAGCGCCGATCTTTTTGGCGAAGTCGCGCTGCATCTGCGGCACGATCATGCGGTCGTCGCTGGCGACGATGTACCAGGACGGCTTCTGCTGCCAGGCGGCGACGCTGGTGCGCTCCTCGAAGGCGGCGGCGCGGATCGGGCCCTGGGTGGCGCTCATCACCGCGGTCTGCGCGGGTGGCAGATCCTGGGCGAAATCGTTGGCCATGCCCTGCGCGGTCAGGTACAGATAGCCGTTCTTGTCGGCGGCGATCTGGCTGGAACCCGGCGCGGTGGGATAACCACCATAGAGCTCTCCGGTCGCCTGGCCGGGATTGGGCGCGAAGGCGGCGACGTAGACCAGCCCGCGCACCTTGTCGTCGGTACCGGCCTGGCTGATCACCGTGCCGCCCCAGGAGTGGCCGACCAGCACCACGTCGCCGTCCTGATTGTTCAGCACGCGCTGGGTGGCGGCGACGTCATCGGCCAGCGAGGTCAGCGGGTTCTGCACCACGGTGACGGCGATCCCCCGGTCCTGCAGCAGCGGCACGACCTTGGCCCAGTCGGAGCCGTCGGCGAAGGCGCCGTGGACGATGACCACCGCGGGCTGAGCGGTGGCGGCCTGGCTGGCGGCGCTCAGCAGCGTGGCGGATAGGGCCAGAGCCAGGGCGAGGGGCTTGGGTAGGTGCATGGCGGATTCTCCTGAGTAGTGGGAGACGCCAGTGTCGGGCGGGCTCGCCGGCCCCGGTATCGGTCGTTTATCCGAGGGCGGCGCGAAAATGAGCAGAGCGGGAGTGGGGAACCAAGATGCAGGAGACTGAGGGCGTCGCGCTGCAGGACGCCATGCTGGCGCTGGCCATGGTCGGCGATCTGAGCATGGGCCAGCCCATCGACCAGTCGCGCCGCACCGCACGCCTGGCGCAATGGCTGGTGCAGGCCTGCGGTGGCGATCGGGCGCAGGCGGATGCCGTCCGCCAGGTGGCATTGCTGCGCTGGTCGGGCTGCACGGCCAACGCCGAGGGCTTCATGCATTTGCTTGGCGACGACGTCGGCGGGCGCCGCGCCATGCTCGCGCAAACCCTGGATGCGGCGGGGCAACGCGCCATGCTGCGCACCACGCCGCTGGCCCAGGTGCACTGCGAGGTCGCCGGCGATATCGCCCGCACCCTCGGCCTCGACACTGCCGTGGAGCAGGGCCTGCGCCACGTGTTCGAGCAGTTCGACGGCCAGGGCCGCCCCGCCGGCTTGCGCCATCCCGAGGTGCCGGAGGTGGTCTATCAGGTGGTGCTGGCCGGCGACCTGGAGATCCTCTCCCGCGTGCACGGCTTGGACGCCGCGCTTGAGTGGATCGACGGCCAGGGCGATCGCCTCTACCCGGCCGCGATGGCCGGCGAACTCACGCGTCATGCGCGGGACTGGCTCGAGGCGCTGCGCGAGCCCGAGGCCGTTGCGCCCGACAGCGGGCCGCAGGTCTCGCTGAC
>NZ_AVOF01000159.1:0-7361 GCF_000465935.2 Pseudomonas sp. EGD-AK9 | reverse complement strand
GCCTGGAGCCGCGCCTGCAAGACAGCGCCCGCGACCTGCAGCGCCTGGACGGCGAACTGCGCGCCGCCGCGCAACTGATCCTGCAGGACGTGATCGACGATTTCGTGCCGCAGATCGAGGCCGAACTCAAGCGCCGCCTGGAAGCCCGCCTGCCGCGCCTGCTACCGCCGCGCAAACCCTGACCTGCCCCTAACGCCTCTGGCGCGGCCCCCGCTACCGCTCGCTGACGCGCTGCCCTTACGCCGCAAGGCCCATCCCCGTTATACTTGCCGGCTTTTCCGATCAGCCGTCACAAGGGTCCCGCCGCGCATGGACAAGACCTACCAGCCGCACGCCATCGAATCCAACTGGTACCAGACCTGGGAGCAGAACCACTACTTCGCCCCACAGGGTAGCGGTGAGCCGTACTGCATCATGATCCCGCCGCCGAACGTCACCGGCAGCCTGCACATGGGCCACGGCTTCAACAACTCGATCATGGACTGCCTGATCCGCTTCCGCCGCATGCAGGGCCGCAACACCCTGTGGCAGCCGGGCACCGACCACGCCGGCATCGCCACCCAGATGGTGGTGGAGCGCCAGCTGGCCGCGCAGGGCATCGGTCGTCACGACCTGGGCCGCGAGAAGTTCCTGGAGAAGGTCTGGGAATGGAAGAACCAGTCCGGCGGCACCATCACCCGGCAGATCCGTCGTCTCGGCTCGTCGGTGGACTGGTCGCGCGAGCGCTTCACCATGGACGAAGGCCTGTCCGAAGCCGTCAAGGAAGCCTTCGTGCGCCTGCATCAGGACGGTCTGATCTACCGCGGCAAGCGCCTGGTCAACTGGGACACCAAGTTCCACACCGCCATTTCCGACCTCGAAGTGGAAAACCACGACGAGAAGGGCCACCTGTGGAACCTGCGCTACCCGCTGGCCGACGGCAAGAAGACCGCCGACGGCAAGGATCATCTGATCGTCGCCACCACCCGCCCGGAAACCATGCTCGGCGACGCCGCCGTGGCCGTGCACCCGGAAGACGAGCGCTATAAAGCCCTGATCGGCAGCTTCGTCGAACTGCCGCTGGTGGGCCGCCGCATCCCCATCATCGCCGACGACTACTGCGACCCCGAGTTCGGCACCGGCTGCGTGAAGATCACCCCGGCCCACGACTTCAACGACTACGAAGTCGGCAAGCGCCACGACCTGCCGCTGATCAATATCTTCGATGCCGACGCCGCCGTACTGGCGCGCGCCCAGGTGTTCAATATCGACGGCAGCGTCAACACCGGGGTCGATGGCAGCCTGCCGGCCGAATACGCCGGCCTGGACCGCTTCGAGGCGCGCAAGCGCATCGTCGCCGCCTTCGAAGCCGCAGGCCTCTTGGAGAAGATCGAAGACCACGCCCTGAAAGTGCCGAAGGGCGACCGCTCCGGCACCGTGATCGAGCCCTGGCTGACCGACCAGTGGTACGTCTCCACCAAGCCGCTGGCCGAGAAAGCCATCGCCGTGGTCGAGAGCGGCGAGATCCAGTTCGTGCCCAAGCAGTACGAGAACATGTACTTCAGCTGGATGCGCGACATCCAGGACTGGTGCATCAGCCGTCAGCTGTGGTGGGGCCACCGCATCCCGGCCTGGTACGACGAGGCCGGCAACGTCTACGTCGGCCGCGACGAGGCGGAGGTGCGCGCCAAGCACAACCTCGAAGGCGTCGCCCTGCGCCAGGACGAGGACGTGCTGGACACCTGGTTCAGCTCCGGCCTGTGGACCTTCTCCACCCTCGGCTGGCCCGAACAGACCGATTTCCTCAAGACCTTCCACCCCACGGATGTTCTCGTCACAGGCTTCGACATCATCTTCTTCTGGGTCGCGCGGATGATCATGCTGTCGACCCACCTGACCGGGCAGATCCCGTTCAAGACCGTGTACGTGCATGGCCTGGTGCGCGACGGCCAGGGGCAGAAGATGTCCAAGTCCAAGGGCAACGTGCTCGACCCGCTGGACATAGTCGACGGCATCAGCCTGGACGAGCTGCTGGAAAAACGCACCAGCGGCATGATGCAGCCCAAGCTGGCCGAGAAGATCGCCAAGCAGACCCGCGCCGAGTTCCCCGAAGGCATCGCCGCCTACGGCACCGACGCCCTGCGCTTCACCAACCTGGCGCTGGCCTCCACCGGCCGCGACATCAAGTTCGACATGGGCCGCGTCGAGGGCTACCGCAACTTCTGCAACAAGCTGTGGAACGCCGCCAACTTCGTCATCGAGAACACCGATGGCCAGGACACCGGCGTCAACGGCGAGCCAGTGGATCTGTCGCCGGTCGACCGCTGGATCATCTCCGCCCTGCAGCGCTGCGAGCAGGACGTGACCCGCCACCTCGACGCCTTCCGCTTCGACATGGCGGCACAAGCCTTGTATGAGT
Organism: Pseudomonas sp. EGD-AK9; assembly: GCF_000465935.2. Classification (NCBI taxonomy): domain Bacteria; kingdom Pseudomonadati; phylum Pseudomonadota; class Gammaproteobacteria; order Pseudomonadales; family Pseudomonadaceae; genus Pseudomonas; species Pseudomonas sp. EGD-AK9. Next base: position 4,963 of record NZ_AVOF01000159.1, on the reverse strand, counting down.
TCATCTGGGACGAGTACTGCGCCTGGTACCTGGAACTGGTCAAGCCGGTGCTGTGGGACGAGAACGCCCCGATCGAGCGCCAGCGCGGCACCCGCCGCACCCTGGTGCGCGTGCTGGAAGTGATCCTGCGCCTGGCTCATCCGTTCATGCCCTTCATCACCGAAGAAATCTGGCAGCGCATCAAGGCCCTGGCTGGCAAGGACGGCGCCACCCTGATGCTGCAGCCCTGGCCGGTCGCCGCCGAGGAGCGCATCGACGCCGCCGCCGAGGCCGATATCGAGTGGGTCAAGCAGCTGATGCTCGGCGTGCGCCAGATCCGTGGCGAGATGAAGATCTCCATGGCCAAGCGCATCGACATCATCGTGCAAAACGCCGCGGCCTCCGACCTGCGCCGCCTGGCCGACTTCGAGCCGCTGCTGAACAAGCTGGCCAAGCTGGAATCGGTGCGTGTACTGGCCGCCGGTGAAGAGGCGCCGATGTCCGCCACCGCCCTGGTCGGCGAGATGCAGGTGCTGGTGCCGATGGCCGGGCTGATCGACAAGGACGCCGAGCTGGCGCGCCTGGACAAGGAAATCGCCCGCCTGCAGGGCGAAGTGCAGCGCGTCGGCGGCAAGCTCGCCAACGAGGGCTTCGTCGCCAAGGCGCCGGCCGAAGTGCTGGACAAGGAACGCGCCAAGCTGGCCGAGGCCGAACAGGCGCTGAGCAAGCTGGTGGAGCAGCGCGGCAAGATCGCCGCGCTCTGATCCCTGCGCAATACCCACAGGCCCGCGCCCTAACCGGCGCGGGTTTTGTTTTTTCCGCAGAGGCCCGACTCGGCCTCCGTTTCATCGATTGACCGGTACACCCATGACTGCCCGCTCCCCTTCCCTACTCGACGCGCTGCTGCCGATCGGCGTGCTGGTGCTGCTGCTCGGCCTTTCCGTCTACCTGTTCGGCGACGGCTCCTCCAGCGGGCCGAACCAGATCGCCCTGATGAGCGCCGCCTTCGTCGCCGGTCTGGTCGGCCTGAAGAACGGCCTGCGCTGGGCCGAGATCGAGGAAGGCATACTCGCCGGCATCCATATGGCGATGAAGGCCAACCTGATCCTGCTGGCGGTCGGTGCGCTGATCGGCACCTGGATTCTCGCCGGCACCGTACCGACCATGATCTGGCTCGGCCTCAAGCTGATCAGCGCCGAGTACTTCTACCTCACCAGCTGCCTGATCTGCGCGCTCACCGCGCTGTCGATCGGCAGCTCCTGGACGGTGGCCGGCACCCTCGGCATCGGCCTGATGGGCGTGGCCGCGGGTCTGGGTCTGGATCCGGCGATCACCGCGGGGGCGATCATTTCCGGCGCCTACTTCGGCGACAAGCTGTCGCCGCTGTCGGACACCACCAACCTGGCCCCGGCCGCCGCCGGCGCCGAGCTGTTCGCGCATATCCGCAACATGCTGCGCACCACGCTACCGGCGCTGCTGATCGCCCTGGCGATCTTCTTCGTGCTCGGCCAGCAGGCCGGCGCCAGCCACGACACCGGGCGCATCGCCGAGGTGCTGGCGGCGCTGGAAACGCAGTTCAGTCTGGGCTGGCACCTGCTGCTGCCGGTGGCCTTTCTGCTGCTGCTCGCGGTGCGCCAGTGGGCGGCCTTCCCCGCGGTGTTTCTCGCCGCCCTGCTCGGCGCGCTGTTCGCCGTGCTGTTCCAACCCGAAGTGATGAGCCGCCTGGCCGATCCGGCGGCCGGCGCCCTGGCGCCGCTGAAGACGGTATGGAGCGCGCTGTTCGCCGGCTATCAGTCGGCCAGCGGCAACGCCGAGCTGGACGGCCTGCTGTCCAAGGGCGGTATGGCCAGCATGCTCACCACCGTGTGGCTGATCATCTGCGCCATGTGCTTCGGCGGCGTGCTGGAGCGCCTCGGCCTGCTGCAGCGCCTGCTGCACAGCGCGCTGCGCCTGGTACGCAGCGACAGCGGCCTGGTCGCCAGCACCATCACCACCAGCATCGGCACCAACGTCATCACCGCCGACCAGTACATCGCCCTGGTGCTGCCGGGGCGCATGTACCGCGCCGAGTACGAGAAACGCGGCCTGCCGCCGACCAGCCTGTCGCGCGCCCTGGAAGACGGCGGCACCCTGACCTCGGTGCTGGTGCCCTGGAACACCTGCGGCGCCTACATGGCCGCCACCCTCGGCGTGGCCACCCTGAGCTACCTGCCCTACTGCTTCTTCAACCTGATCATGCCGCTGCTGGCCATCGCCCTGGCCTATATCGCGCCGCCCAGGCCGCAAGCGCTCGGCTAGGCATCCGCGCTAGCCACCGGGGCGAGCGCCGTGCCGTCCCGGGACTCCTCATCAGGTCGCAAAACGCTGCTGCTGTTTGCCCCTTTTCGCCATAAAAGCCTTCCCTTTTTCCAATTGATTCAGGCATCTTCAGCCGCCTGGCTACAGCCTCCGACACGTCCCGACCAATAAAAATCAGAACGGAACCCCCGAACATGTATGCGTTGATGGCACTCGTCTTTGTCCTCGGCTACCTGTGCATCGCACTGGAGCACCCGTTAAAGATCGACAAGGCGGCCTCCGCGCTGCTCACCGCCGTGGTCGCCTGGACCATCCTGGTACTGGGCGCCGACAGCATCCTGCCGCTGCTGGGCACCGGCACCGCCGGCGCCAGCACCAACACCCATCACGTGGTCGAGGAACTGCGCCACCACCTGGGCGAGATCTCCGAGATCCTGTTCTTCCTCATGGGCGCCATGACCATAGTCGAGCTGATCGACGCCCACGAAGGCTTCAAGGTGATCACCGACCGCATCCGCACCACCAAGCGCGTGCACCTGCTGTGGCTGGTGGGGCTGATCACCTTCTTCCTCTCCGCCGCGCTGGACAACCTGGCCACCACCATCGTGATGATCTCGCTGCTGCGCAAGCTGATCGCCGACCAGCACGAGCGCTGGTTCTACGCCGGCATCGTGGTGATCGCCGCCAACTCCGGTGGCGCCTGGTCGCCCATCGGTGACGTCACCACCACCATGCTGTGGATCGGCGAGCAGGTCACCGCCACCGGCATCATCGCCAAGCTGTTCCTGCCCAGCCTGGTCTGCCTGCTGGTGCCGCTGATCCTCATGAGTTTCGTGCTCAAGGGCGAGGTCACCCCGCCGCGGCTCAAGGAAAGCGCCGAAAGCCGCCGCGACCCGACCACCCCGTTCGAGCGCAACCTGGTGTTCTGCTTAGGGCTAGGCGCGCTGATCTTCGTCCCGGTGTTCAAGACCATCACCCACCTGCCGCCGTACATGGGCATCCTCTTCGGCCTCGGCCTGCTGTGGGTGACCACCGAAATCATCCACCGCAGCAAGAACAGCGAGGACAAGGACCCGCTGTCGGTGGTCGGCGTACTGCGCCGCATCGACATCACCAGCGTGCTGTTCTTCCTCGGCATCCTGCTGGCGGTGTCGGCGCTGTCCAGCGCCGGCCACCTGATCCAGGTCGCCACCTACCTCAAGGACAGCCTGGGCAACGTCTACAGCATCGCCATCTCCATCGGCATGCTGTCAGCCGTGGTGGACAACGTGCCAATGGTCGCCGGTGCGATGAAGATGTACCCGCTGGTCAGCCCGGAAACCCTGGCCACCGCCGCCGCCAGCGAACTGCCCTGGCTGCGCAACTTCGTGGTCAACGGCAACTTCTGGGAAATGCTCGCCTACTGCGCCGGCACCGGCGGCAGCTGCCTGATCATCGGCTCGGCGGCCGGGGTGGCGGCCATGGGCATGGAGAAGATCAACTTCATCTGGTACCTGAAGAAGATCACCGGCCTGGCCTTTATCGGCTACCTGGCCGGCGCCGCCACCTATATCGCCATCGCCAGCCTGTAACAGGGAGCGCCGCACATGGACGTGAGCAAGACCCGCACCAGCTTCTACCGCCGCCTCTACGTCGCCTGGCTGATCGACAGCGGCCAGGCCACCAGCGTGCCGGCGCTGATGGCCGCCACCGGCATGCCACGGCGCACCGCCCAGGACACCCTGGCGGCGCTGGCCGAACTGGATATCGACTGCCAGTTCGAGCAGAACGCGGGCGAGCGCAACAACGCCGGGCACTACCTGATCCGCGACTGGGGCCCCTTCGACAAGCGCTGGATCGCCGCTAACCTGCAACAGATCAAGACCACCCTCGGTTATCCCTGAAATACTCGCCAGCATTTAGAGCCTGCTCACAGCCTAGCGAGCTAGGTTCCTGCAAGGCGAAAACAGGAGAGGAGGCGCAGTTTACTTGTGGTAAATGAGCACTCCGAGCCTGTTTTCAACGCAGCAGGGCCGACGCGCAGCAGGTTGTGAGCAGGCGTTAGGGAGTTGCGATGAATCCGGATCTGCTGTGGGTGCTGGCCTTGCTGGCCGGCGCCGTCACCCTCTTCGTCATCGGCAAGCCGCGCATGGACGTGGTCGCCCTGCTGGTGCTGGTCGCCCTGCCGCTGAGCGGCGTGCTCGACCTGCAACAGAGCCTGGCCGGCTTCAGCGACGCCAACGTGATCCTGATCGCCGCGCTGTTCGTCATCGGCGACGGCCTGGTGCGCACCGGCATCGCCTACCGCCTCGGCGACTGGCTGGTGGCCAGGGCCGGCAGCAGCGAGACGCGCCTGTTGATCCTGCTGATGCTGACGGTGGCCGGCCTCGGCTCGGTGATGAGCTCCACCGGCGTGGTGGCGATCTTCATTCCGGTGGTGCTTGGCGTCGCCGCGCGCCTGCGCATCGCCCCGGCGCGGCTGATGATGCCGCTGGCCTTCGCCGGGCTGATCAGCGGCATGCTCACCCTGGTGGCCACCCCGCCCAACCTGGTGGTGCACGCCGAACTGCGCCGCGCCGGCCTGGACGGTTTTTCCTTCTTCGACTTCACCCCCATCGGCCTGGCCGTGCTGCTGCTCGGCATCGGCTACATGCTGCTGGCGCGGCGCTGGCTGGCGCGCAGCGCGGCCGGCAAGGGCGATGAGCCG
>NZ_AVOF01000158.1:0-7368 GCF_000465935.2 Pseudomonas sp. EGD-AK9 | reverse complement strand
GCCTGGGCACGCATCGACGAGGCGCGGGCGGCGGTGCTGGCCATGGCCGGTTCGGGCCAGGCGCACTACGGCATCAATACCGGGCTGGGCGCGCTGTGCAACGTGGTGCTGGCGCCCGACGAGCTGCAGCGCCTGTCGCGCCATACCCTGATGAGCCACGCCTGCGGCATCGGCGCGCCGCTGCGTGCCGAGCAGGTACGGGCGATCATCTGCTGCGCGGTGGTCAACTACAGCCACGGCCATTCGGGCGTCAGCCGCCAGGTGGTGGAGGGGCTGCTGCAGCTGCTCGAGCACGACCTGCTGCCGCAGGTGCCGGCGCAGGGCTCGGTCGGCTACCTCTCGCACATGGCGCATATCGGCCTGGCCCTGCTCGGCGTCGGCGAGGTGGAGCTGGCCGGCCGCCGTCTTGCCGCCAGCGAGGCGTTGCAGACCATCGGCCTGGCGCCGCTGACGCTGGGGCCCAAGGATGGCCTGAGCCTGGTCAACGGCACCCCGGCGATGACCGGCTTGGCCTGCCTGGCCCTGGCCGATGCCAGCGCCCTGGCGGACTGGGCCGACGTCGTCGCGGCGATGAGTTTCGAGGCGCTCGGCTGCCAGCTCGACGCCATCGACCCGGCGGCGATCCAGCGCAAGGCGCACCCCGGCATGCAGCGCAGCGCCGCCAACCTGCGCCGGCTGCTGGCCGGCAGTCGGGTGCTGGAACTGAGCCAGGGCGAGCGCCTGCAGGATGCCCTCAGTCTGCGTTCGATTCCCCAGGTCCACGGCGCCTGCCGCGACCAGTTGCGGCACGCCGCCCGGCAGGTGGTCGACGAGCTCAACTCGGCCACCGACAACCCGCTGGTGGTGCGCCAGGGCGAAGGCCATCGGATCATCTCCCAGGCCAACCCCCACGGCGAGTCGGTGGCGCTGGCCTGCGACCTGCTGGCCATCGCCGTGTGCGAGTGGAGCAGCATCGCCGAGCGCCGCGCCTTCCGCCTGGTGACGCCGCAGGCCAACAGCCTGCCGGCGTTCCTCACCGCCGAGGGCGGGGTCAAGTCGGGGATGATGATCGCCCAGTACAGCGCCGCCTCGCTGGTGGCGGACAACAAGCGCCTGGCGCTGCCGGCGGTGACCGACAACTTCCTCACCTCGGGTCTGCAGGAGGATCACCTGAGCCTGGGCGAGAGCGCCGCGCTGAAGCTGGACAAGGCGCTCGACAACGCCTTCCATGTGCTCGCCATCGAGTACCTGCTGGCGGCCCAGGCCTTCGATTTCATCGAGCACCGGCCCTTCGGCACCGGCACCGGGCACGCCTGGCAACGCCTGCGCGAGCGGGTCGCCCACTACACCGAAGAACACCCGCTGTACCTGGATATCCGCGCCTGCTACCAGCTGCTGCGCGACGCCCACACTCTGGCCGCGCTGCGCGAGCAGCTGGCGCCCATCGACTGTTGAGGTAGTAGAGTCATGCCCGTTCTGCATATTCGCCCCGGCCAGCTGACCCTGGCCGACCTGCGCGCCGCCTACCAGGCGCCCGTGTGCCTGACCCTGGACGCCAGCGCCTATCCGGCCATCGACGCCAGCGTCGCCTGCGTCAACCAGATCGTCGCCGAGGGCCGCACCGCCTACGGCATCAACACCGGCTTCGGCCTGCTGGCGCAGACCCGCATCGCCAACGCCGACCTGGAAAAGCTGCAGCGCTCGCTGGTGCTGTCGCACGCCGCCGGCATCGGCGAGCCGCTGGACGACGCCATGGTGCGGTTGATCATGCTGCTGAAGATCAACAGCCTGGCGCGTGGTTTCTCCGGCATCCGCCGGCAGGTGATCGAGGCGCTGATCGCCCTGGTCAACGCCGAGGTCTACCCGCATATCCCGCTCAAGGGCTCGGTGGGCGCCTCCGGCGACCTGGCGCCGCTGGCGCATATGTCGCTGATCCTGCTCGGCGAGAGCCAGGCGCGCCATAAGGGCGAGTGGTTGCCGGCCACCGAAGCGCTGGCGCTGGCCGGCCTGGAGCCGATGTGCCTGGCGGCCAAGGAGGGCCTGGCCCTGCTCAACGGCACCCAGGTGTCCACCGCCTACGCCCTGCGCGGGCTGTTCGAGGCCGAGGACCTGTACGCCGCCGCCAGCGTCTGCGGGGCGTTGAGCGTCGAGGCCATGCTCGGTTCGCGAGCGCCCTTCGATGCGCGCATCCACGCCGCCCGCGGCCAGCGCGGGCAGATCGACGCGGCCGCCGCCTATCGCCATCTGCTCGGCGCCAGCAGCGAGATCGGTCGCTCCCACGCCGCCTGCGACAAGGTGCAGGACCCCTACTCGCTGCGCTGCCAGCCGCAGGTGATGGGCGCCTGTCTGACCCAGCTGCGCCAGGCCGCCGAGGTGCTGGCGGTGGAGGCCAACGCGGTATCGGACAACCCGCTGGTGTTCGCCGCCGAGGGCGAGGTGATTTCCGGGGGCAACTTCCACGCCGAGCCGGTGGCCATGGCCGCCGACAATCTGGCCCTGGCCATCGCCGAGATCGGTGCACTGAGCGAGCGCCGCATCTCGCTGATGATGGACAAGCACATGTCGCAGCTGCCGCCCTTCCTGGTGGCCAACGGCGGGGTCAACTCCGGCTTCATGATCGCCCAGGTCAGCGCCGCCGCACTGGCCAGCGAGAACAAGGCCCTGGCCCACCCGCACAGCGTCGACAGCCTGCCCACCTCGGCCAACCAGGAAGACCACGTGTCCATGGCCCCGGCGGCCGGCAAGCGCCTGTGGGAAATGGCCGCCAACACCCGCGGCGTGCTCGCCGTGGAATGGCTGGGCGCCTGTCAGGGCCTGGATTTCCGCGAAGGGCTGAAGAGCTCGCCGGCGCTGGAGCAGGCGCGTCAGGCGCTGCGCGCCAAGGTGCCCTACTACGTGGAAGACCGTTTCTTCGCCCCGGATATCGCCGCGGCGAACGACCTGCTGGCCGAACGGGTGCTGACGCCGTTGCTGCCGGCCGGGCTGTTGCCGTCGGGCTAACCCTCCGACGCGGCGCCAGCGATGGCGGATGCCATGCACAGCCAGGGGCGGCTGTGCATGGACAACTAACCGCGCGCTAAACATCGACTCGCAATAACTTCCGCGTCGCTTGCAGGGCGGGGCTAGCCCCTGCGTGCCTGTTTCCCACGTTCAACAAGAGTGCCAGCTGCTGCATGGCATTGCGGCAGGGCTTTGTCCGTAAAAACACAAAAATAGAGGGTGACCATATGTTGTTCGATAACTATAAGAAACACCGACCGCGCTATATGTTTTGCGCCGCGCTGCTGTTCGCGCAAGGCGTGGCAGCGGCGCCGGTGACCGAGAATCTGGACATCGGCGGGGCGCTGCGGGCGCGTTTCGACTACGACCCGGATCGGGATATCCAGAAGTTGTCCTTCGATACTTTTCGCATCGACGTGAATTACCGTTCGGAGACCTGGATCGGCTCGGCGCAGTATCGTTTCTATGGTGGCTCCTATCCCTACGATTATGTCGACAGCATTGGCGACGTCTCTTTCCCGGCCTGGGCCTGGATAGGTTACAAGTTCGATGAAACGCAGCAGGTGCAGGTCGGCATCAATCAGATGCCCTTTGGCCTGTTGCCCTATTACGGCAGCACCTTCTACCTAGGCCTGGGCAACGTCATCGGCCTGGAGGACGTGCACAACCTCGGCGTCAAATACATCAAGGACGATGCCGACTGGAGCCTCCACGCCGCTTTCTACCCCAGTGACGGCGGCCAGTGGACGGGCACCAGCCGCGGCGGCAAGTCCTTCTCGACCAACGTCGCCGACGCCGACGACTACGTGGTCGACGGCAGCGACAACGACGAGCAGAACAAGCTGGTGCTGCGTCTGGCGCGCAAGCTCAGGGTCGGCGGCTGGTCGTCGGAAATCGGCGGCTCGCTGCTGACCTCGACCCTGGAGAACCAGGACACCGGCAAGGATGGCCGGCGCTCGGTGTTCGCCGCGCATTACCTGGGGCAGAACGGCCCCTGGGGCGTGCAACTGCAGGCGACGCGGCAGCAGATGGAGCCGAAGAATGCCGGCACCGACAAGGTCGTGACCTTCGGCAGTTTCGACGGCACCTTCAACGTGGCGTCCAAGGGCAACCTGTACCTGGCCGACCTCAGCTACGACCTGCCGGGCAGCTACTGGCTGTTTTCCGGCGTGAAGCTGTACGGCAACTACAGCCGCTTCGACAAGTCGGAAAGTTCTTTCGAGGATTCCGAGCGCTTTATCCTGGGCACCTCGTTTTCCTTCAAGGAGCTGTGGATCGCCCTGGAATGGCTGCATGGCAAGAACGATCCTTACCTGGGCGGCAGCAGCTACACCCAGAGCCTCGGCAGTGGCGGCAGCGACCAGTGGGAAAATCAGCTCTACGCCAATATCGGCTACTACTTCTGAGTCAGCCTGAAGCGGCACGCTGAGTGCGTCACAGGCACAGGTCGGCGATCCGCCGGCCTGTGCCCCATATTGTGGCAATCGCCCGCCGTTGTCCCTACGCGCGGGCGAGAGGGGAGGCTATCATCTGCGCTTCGGGTACAACCCAAGGAATCGCAGTGACCAGCACAACCCCCCGCTACCGGGCGATCGAGGAATACCTGCTCGAGCGCATCCGCGACGGCGCCTATCCGGTCAACCACCAGATCCCGCCGGAGGAGCAGCTGGCGCGCGATTTCAGTGTCAGCCGGATGACCGCCAACAAGGCGATCCAGAATCTGGTGCAGCAGGGCTATCTGGTGCGCCAGGCCGGACTCGGCACCTTCGTCACCGACCGCAAGGCCGAGTCGCCGCTGCATGAGGTGATGAACATCGCCGCCGAGGTACGCGGCCGCGGCCATGTCTACGGCAACCGGGTGGTGCGCTGCGAGGCCATCGCCGCCGACGACGAGGTGGCCCTGCGCCTCGGCCTGCGTCTGGGCGCGGAGGTGTTTCACAGCATCCTGGTGCACCTGCAGGACGGCCTGCCGATCCAGCTCGAGGATCGCTTCGTCAACCCGCGCTGGGTGCCGCATTACCTGGACACCGACTTCAGCCAGCACACGCCCAACGAGGTGCTGGTGGCCAGCTGCCCGATCTCGGACATCGAGCACGTGGTCGAGGCGGTGCTGGTGGATGCACCTACCGCCGAACTGCTGCAGATCGACCCGGCCATGCCTTGTTTGAGCGTGATCCGCCGCACCTGGTCGGAGGATCACCTGATCAGCTACGCGCGGCTGATCCATCCCGGCGATCGCTACAAGCTGCGGTCGCTGCATAAACGCCGGGGATAACCCGCCCGTAGGGTGCGCGCGGCACCCCCCGCGTCAATCGCTGATTAGCTGATCCACCAACGCCGGATCGTCGATAAAGCGGTTGCGGGTGCCCTGCAGCGCCTCGATCTTGTCGTTGCGTGCCTTCTCCTCGGCATCCGGCGGATCCAGCCGGTGCCAGGCCTTGTACATCGGCACCAGGCCGACGATGGGCAGGTCGTACTCGACGTGCATGTAGAAGATCGCCCGGGCGATATTGCCCTTGGCCTCGTCGCGCGGTTCCACCAGTTGGAAGCTGGTCTTCAGGTCGCAGCCGATGTCGGCGAACTTGCTCGGCACATCGTCGGCCAGGTCGGCGAACTGGGCGTTGCGCCGCGCCAGCTCGACGCGGGTCAGCGCCGGATAGTGGTTGTGCAGGTCCGCGGCGATATAGGGATAGCGCGGATTCATGATGGTGCACTGACGGTCGGTGACGCAGCGCAGCGCGCTCTTGAGCTGCTTGCTGCTGTAGATCGGGCTGGCGGTGACGGTGCCGCTCTCGCCGTCGAAGGGCTTGGCGCAATACAGCGTGGTGCCGCCGGCGCCGTAGAGATCCTGCCAGAAGGCCTGTGCGATGGCCTGCTTGGGATCGCCCAGTTGAGTCTGGCCAGAAGCCAGGACGAACGTGCCAAAAGCTGTTGCCAGGCAACCGAGAATCAGGGTGACTGCGCGCATGATCGAGCCCCAATGACCGCCGTTGACGGAGTCTGTTGTTTTTGTAGGACAAACCGGAGTCTAGCAAGACGCGCGTCACAAGATAACCCCGAGCGAATGCTTGGTTGGTTGCCTGTAAGCCATGGCTTACACAGGCTGCCGCTTATCGCCACTGTCGGGCGATTCGGCACGGGCGTACTCTTCTGCTTACGGATTCAGCGCAGGAAGCGCACAAACGAACAGGGACACACTGGACAGCCGCCAGGACGGTGAGCAGATCAAGGATGTCAGGACTACAGTCTGCAAGGCCCCGCAAACGCGGGGTTTTCTTTTTTGGGGCGTTCGCCCGACCTCTTCGGATTCCCGCGCTGCTGGCCTAGCTCGCCGCAGGGTGCGCCGCGCACACCCATCCCTACCACTATCGGCTCAGGCCGCGCGTCGCTCGGCGTGCAGTCGCTCGAACCAGTCCAGCGTCTCGTCCCACAGGCGCTGGGCGGCGGGGCGGAAGTAACCCATATGACCGATAGTGCCCAGGCCTTCGGCCTGCGAATCGAGCGTGCGCGCCTGGTAGGGCGCGTTGACGTAGGCGGCCATGAAGGCATCGCGCGAGGCGGGCGGCGCCCACAGGTCGTCCAGGGTGTTGAGCGCCACCATGGGCGTGGCGACTCGGGCGAAGCGTTCGGCCAGACCGGGCATCTGCGGGTCGTCGAAGAAGTAGCGCGGGTAGCGGCACCAGCGCTTCCACTGGCGGTACACGCCCAGCGGCAGGTCCTCGCCCATGCCCAGCTTGCTCCAGGCCAGGTAGCCCTTGTAGCGCGTCATCAGCGGGCCGATCAGCCGCCACATGGCCAGCACCCGCACTTGTTCGGCCTTGGGCATCCAGCCGTGCCAGCCGGCGCCGGTGCCGAAGGTGTAGAAGCCGGTCACCTGATCATGGTTGGGCAGCAGGCCGAAGGCATGGCCGCCGAAGGAGTGGCCGACCATGAACAGCGGGCGTTCGCCGTGCCGATGCTGATCCACCGCGGCGGCCAGGTCGAGGTGCGCCCAGTCCAGGTAATCCATGTCGAAGCCGCGCAGGCTGGCCGGCTTGGACTGGCCGACGCCGCGGTAGTCCAGGGTCAGGGTGCTGAAGCCGCGGGCGGCGGCGTGTTCGGCGAAACGCCGGTAGAAGCCCTGCGGCACCCCGGTGGCGCCGGCGATCAGCAACTGCGCGCGGGGTTCGCGCGCGTGGTACAGGGTGGCGGTCAGCGGGTAGCCGTCGCGGGCCGCCAGTGCTACGGCTTCGCTGAGGATGGTCGGGCGGTCGTGGTTCATGGCAGTGGCACTCGTTGCTGGCGGGTCAGGTGGAACAGGGCGTCGGCGGCCTGGCGCAGCGGCTCGGCGCTGCCGGCGACGCGGGCCTGCAGCAGGCCGCCTTCGTAGAGGGCGACGAACAGCGCGGC
>NZ_AVOF01000157.1:0-7436 GCF_000465935.2 Pseudomonas sp. EGD-AK9 | reverse complement strand
GTTTGTCGCGCTGCACGGCGGCGAGCAGTTGCGCGGCGAACGCCTCGGCCGGGGTGGGGTTGTCCTGCGAGGCGCCGGCGCGGGCGCGGATGCCGTCGCGCAGCGGCCACCAGGGCGAGTCCTGGCGGATCAGTGCTTCGGCCTGCTGGCTGGCGTTGGCGCCGAAGCTGGAGGCGATGGCGCCGGGCTGCACCTCCATCACCTCGATGGCGAAGGGCGCCAGCTCCAGGCGCAAGGCGTCGGTCAGCGCGTGCACCGCCGCCTTGGAGGCGCAGTAGGCGCCGGCGAAGGGGGTGACCAGCACGCCGGAGACGCTGCCGATATTCACCACCAGGCCGCGGCTGCGACGCAGCAGCGGGAACATGGCGCGGGTCACGCCGACCACGGCGAACACGTTGGTCTCGAACTGCTGGCGCATGGCCTGAACGCCGCCGTCGAGCAGCGGGCCCATGGCGCCGTAGCCGGCGTTGTTGATCAGCACCTCGAGGCCGCCGATCTCCTCGTTCAGGCGGCTGGCCAGGCGTTCGAGGGCCTCGCCGTCGTTGACGTCCAGCTGCACCGCCTGGAAACCGGCCTGCCGCAGCGCCGCCAGGTCGCCGTCCTTGCGCGCGGTGGCCCAGACGCGGTAACCGGCGGCCTGGAAGGCGTCGGCCAGGGCGCGGCCGATGCCGCTGGAGCAACCGGTGATCAGGACATTGGCTTGGGACATGCGGCGGTCTTCCTTGTGGCGGGTTATCGGTATGCGCGGTGCAACCCGGGGCTCAACGGACGAACTGGCCCTGCAGGCGCTCGGCGCGAAACTCCAGGGTAGCCGGGCTGTAGCCGCTGCGCAGGTCGGGCAGCGGCAGGCAGTCGTTCCAGCTGGCGCCAGGCAGCAGTTCGCCGGGGCCGCTGTAGCGCGGCGATTCGTACAGGCGCTGAGCCAGGTTGGTGGCGTTGCCGGGGCGGTAGGCGGCGACTTCCCAGCGCAGTTCCAGCAGGGCGGCGTCGCTGCCGTTCTTCAGCGTGACGAACAACGGCCGGTCGGCCGGGCACTGCTGCGGATCGTAGCGCAGGCGCAGTTCCAGGTGGGCGAGGTAGCGGGCGTCGCGGTTTTCCTGCCAGAGCACCCAGCTGGCGACCAGGGCCAGGCCGGCCAGCGCCGCCATGGAGATCGGCAGGGCCTTGAGCGGGTAGCGGATCAGCAGGATCAGCCAGGAGACGACGAGCAGGACACCGATCAGCATGGGGGCAGCCTTGGAAAAGTCTGCCCTCATCCTACACAAGGCGGTTTGTCAGGGTAACCGCAGGGGCTGTCTCAAGCTGTGACAGGGGCGTAGCCCGGATGCAATCCGGGGGCCTCGGCGGCGGGGCCCCGGATTGCGTCCGGACTACGGCGGCTCAATGTGCGCTGATGACCGCGGCATCGCTGCGGCCGTAGACGTCCTCCAGGCGCTCGATATCGTCCTCGCCCAGGTAGGTGCCGGACTGCACCTCGATGATCTCCAGCGGGATCTTGCCCGGGTTGGAGAGGCGGTGCACCGAGGTCATCGGGATGTAGGTGGACTGGTTCTCGGTGAGCAGGAACTCGCGGTCGTCGCAGGTCACCTTGGCCGTGCCGGACACCACGATCCAGTGCTCGGCGCGGTGGTGGTGCATCTGCAGCGACAGCTGCGCCCCCGGCTTGACGGTGATGTGCTTGACCTGAAAGCGCCCGCCCATGTCCACCGAGTCGTACGAGCCCCAGGGGCGGTACACGGCGCAGTGGTTCTGGGTCTCGCTGCGGCCCTGGGCATCGAGTCTGCCCACCAGCTTCTTGACGTCCTGCACGCGGTCCCTGTGCGCCACCATCATGGCGTCCTTGGTTTCCACCACGACGATGTCGTCCAGGCCGAGCACCGAAACCAGCTTGCCGTTGCCGTGCACCAGGCAGTTGCGGCTGTCCTCGAGCAGCACGTCGCCTTTGGTGACGTTGCCGGCAGCGTCCTTGTCGTGCACTTCCCAGATCGACGACCAGCTGCCGACGTCGTTCCAGCCGGCGGCCAGCGGCACCACGCAGGCGCGGGTGGTCTTCTCCATCACCGCGTAGTCGATGGAGTTGTCCGGGCAGCAGGCGAAGGTGGCCGGGTCGATGCTGATTTCCGCGTCCTTGCGCTGGCTGCGCTCCAGGGCCAGCAGGCAGGTGTCGTAGATGTCCACGTCGTGCCGCTTGAGTTCCTCGAGGAAGCGGCTGGCGCGGAACAGGAACATGCCGCTGTTCCAGTAGTAGTCGCCGCTGGCCACGTATTCGGTGGCGCGCTCGGCGTCGGGTTTCTCGACGAAGCGGGCGACCCGCGCCACGCCGTCCGGCAGCTGCGCATCGACGCTGCCGCGGATATAGCCGTAGCCGGTCTCGGGGCGGTCGGCCGGTACGCCGAACAGCACCATCTCGCCCTTCTCGGCGGCCACGTTGGCCAGCGCCAGGGCCTGGCTGAAGGCCTGCTGGTCGTCCAGCACGTGGTCGGCCGGCAGCACCAGCATCAGCTCGTCACGCCCCTCGGCGATCAGCTGCAGGGCGGCCATGGCCACCGCCGGCGCGGTGTTGCGGCCGAAGGGTTCGAGCAGCAGCAGCTGCGCCTGCTGGCCGATCTGCTGCAGCTGTTCCTGGACGATGAAGCGGTGCTCCAGGTTGGCCACCAGCACCGGCGGCTGCATGCCCTCGACGGAGAGGCGCTGCAGGGTCTGCTGGAACAGCGTGTGCTCGCCGGTGAGGGCGAGGAACTGCTTGGGATACTGCTTGCGCGAGAGCGGCCAGAGTCGCGAGCCGCTGCCACCGGAAAGGATGATCGGGGTCATGGTGTGTCTCCTGAGATGAGGGTCATGAGGTGCTCCAGCGTCATGTGGTGCGGCGTGTGCCCGCCGTTTTCCTTGTTCTCGAAAAAACTCGTTGCCTTAAGGAAGTTCTGAAAAAGCCATTTTTCGTCACTCCCGCGAAGGCGGGAGCCCAGGGACTACGCAGGCTCTGGATTCCCGCCTGCGCGGGAATGACGGCTATTTCAGAGTTTCCTTAACCGTCGATGGGGCGCTTGACCCACACCGGTGCCAACTTGCCCTGGGCGCCGGTGACGAACAGGCTGACCACCTCGCCGCGCTCCAGGGTCACGGGTTTGAGGTCGGCCACCTTGCGCTCGCCCTCGAACAGCGCCAGGCCGACCTTGACCGGGTTGATCTCGCGCTCGCCGCGGCCGTCGGGCTGCACATCGGCGACCACCGCGGTCTTGCCGTCGGCGGTCTTCAGGCTGAGCGGGCTGTCGCTGAGGTTCTGCACCCGCAGCAGCGCCTTCTGCTTGTTGCTGAACGCCGGTTCCTCGACCAGGCGCGGCGCGCTGCCGGTCTGGCTGACCAGGGTGTAGTAGTGGGCGGCCTGCAGCTGCACCGGCAACCGGGCGTTGCCGACCTGGGCCTGGTAGCTGCCGGCCGGCAGGTACTCGAAGTCGCTGGAGCCCAGCGGTGCGACCCGCTTGAGCTGCACCTCGCCGACGTTGACGTCGAGCTCGGCGTTGCCGGCGTTGTAGGCGCGAACGAAGGCCGAGCCCTTGGGCGCCTTGGGCCCGTAGAGGGCGCCGTCGTCGGCCTGGGCCTGGAACATGCCGAGGCCCAGGGCCAGGGCGCAGGCGCCCAGGGTGAAGCGGCGCAGGGTGGTTTGAGTGTTCATCGGATAGTCCTCCTTGGGGGATGAATCAGTGGCTGGCGGCAGCCAGCCCCTGGCGCTCGCCGCCGTCTTTCAGGGCAGCAAGCCATTGGGTGTCGAAGTCGGTGAGATCGCTGGTCATCGGCAGGTAGCGCTCGGGGAACTCCCAGATCACCAGTTGCGGTGGGGCGCTGTTCAGCTCCTCGCTCTGCAGGTACTTGAGCATCGGCACCAGCGGGCCGCCGCCTTCCTCGGCGTGGTTGGCCAGGTCGCGCTGCAGGTGCTGGCGCAGCGCGCCGGCGAAGTTCCAGGCCGGGTTGGCGCTGTAGCTGGTGCCGACCAGCGCCACCGGTAGGTCGGTCTCGGCGAACAGCGCGTCGCCGTCGCCGCCGGCGGCATGGGTCTGGCGCAGTTGCAGGCGGTCGGCGCTCGGCAGCAGGCTCTCGAACAGCGGGCCGAGCGGCAGGAAGCGGGTCAGGTCGCCCTGGTGCGCGCGGGTTTCCAGGGTCTCGGTGACGAACTCCTGCGGCTCGCCGCGCAGCTGCACGGCGCTGCGCACCACCTCGCTCAGGGCGCGCGCGGCGACCTCGGCGCCTTCCGGCGTCCAGTGGGTGTCGGTGCGCAGGAACATCGGCGCCTCACTCTTGGCCGCCTGCAGCGGGCCGAGCAGGTCCGGCGCGGCGATCCCGGCATTGCGCACCGCGCGATGAAAGCGCGGATACAGGCTGCGCTGCAGGGCGCTGGGCTGATGGGCGCCGGTGTGCTCCGGGTAGAGGCGGGTCTTGGCCGGGACTATGGCCAGCAGCAGCTGGATATCGCGATCTTGCAGCTGGCGCTGCACGCCACGGATCAGCGCCAGGTTGTCGCGCAGCTGGCGTTGAGCATCGACCACCGGGTCGAATTCCTCGTCCGAGTACAGCCAGCCGTCCTGGCCGATCACCAGGCCGGCGCGGCCTTCGCCGAATGCCAGGTATTCCAGGGCCGCCCACAGGTTGATGCCGACCTGCTTGAGCGGAAAGTGCTCGTCGTAGTGCCGCTCGAGGCTCTTGGCCAGGCTGCCGTCGAGCACGCGCGGTTCGGCGGGCGGCCGGTAGTCCGCCAGGCCGCCGAGGGCGAGCAGGCTGGTGGGTACCAGCAGCAGGCTGAACAGCGCGACGTAGAGGGTGGTGACGGGGCGATTCATGGCTGACCTCCGCTCAGAACTGGAAGTAGAGGAAGGGGGAGTAGCTCTGCGCCGAGAGCTTGAGCAGCGAGGCGCAGAACAGCAGCAGCAGGGCGCCGCGTAGCGCCAGCAGGCGCAGGTCGACGGCCTGCAGGGCGACACCGGCGCTGGCCAGGGTCAGGCCCGGCGCATGGCTGCGGCTGGCGAGGAACTGGCGGGCGCCGTTGACGGCGATCACCACCCAGGCCAGCGCCAGGGTGACCATCTGCAGCCCGCTGATCTGCGCCAGGGTCAGCTCGCTCGGGCGCCAGTCGCCGAAGGGCAGCAGCGCGGCGTACATGCGCCCGGCCACCTCCAGATTCTCGGCGCGGAAGATCACCCAGCCGAGCATCACCAGCAGCAGGGTGAAGGCCCATTTCAGCGGGTTGAACACAATCGGTGCGGCTTTCACGCCGAGCGCCCGTTCGATGGCCAGCCAGGTGCCGTGCCAGGCGCCCCAGATCAGGAAGGTCCAGTTGGCGCCGTGCCAGAAACCGCCCAGCAGCATGGTCAGAAACAGGTTGCGGTAGGTGTTGAAGGTGCCGTGGCGGTTGCCGCCCAGCGGCACGTAGAGGTAGTCGCGCAGCCAGGTCGACAGGCTGATGTGCCAGCGCCGCCAGAACTCGGTGATTGACTGGCTGATATAGGGCTGGTTGAAGTTTTCCATGAAGCGAAAGCCCATCATCAGGCCCAGGCCGATGGCCATGTCGCTGTAGCCGGAGAAGTCGAAGTAGAGCTGCGCGGTGTAGGCGATCATGCCCAGCCAGGCGTCGCCGGTACTGGGGTTTTCCAGGGCGAAGCAGTGATCGACCAGCGGCGCCAGGCTGTCGGCGATGAACACCTTCTTGACGAAGCCCTGCATGAAGCGCGTGGCGCCTTCGCTGAACTTGTCCAGGCTGTGGGTGCGCTCGGTGAACTGGTCGGCCAGGTCCTTGTAGCGCAGCACCGGGCCGGCGATCAGCTGCGGGAACAGGGCGATAAAGGCGGCGAAGTTGATCAGGTTGCGCGTCGGTTCGGTGTCGCGGCGGTACACGTCGATCAGGTAGCTGATCGACTGGAAGATGTAGAAGGAGATGCCGATCGGCAGGATCACCGAGGTGAGGACGAAGGGCTCGAGACCGAAGGATTCGAGCAGGGCGTTGATATTGGCCACGCCGAAGTTGGCGTACTTGAAGTAGCCCAGCGTGGCCAGGTTGCCGACCACCCCGGCCACCACCCAGCGGCGTGCCATTTCGGTGCCGGCATGGGCCTGGATGCGCAGGGCGAAGACGTAGTTCCACAGCGTCACCGCGGCGAACAGCAGGAGGAAGTCCACCCGCCACCAGGCATAGAAGGTGTAGCTGCCGACCAGGATCAGCAGATTGCGCCCGCGATTCGGGCACAGGTAGTACAGGCCGAGGAAGATCGGCAGGAACAGGAACAAAAAGACGTTGGATGAAAAGACCATCCGGGCTTCTCCGAAAATAGCCGGGGCAGCGCCCCCCTTTCCCCCCGCGAGCGGAGGGTTTGTTTTGCTGCGTCCCGTAGGCGCGAACTTGTTCGCGAAATTCGCGGCTCAAGCCGCGCCTACGGGCTTTCAAATACCTGGCTTACCTCGCCGCCGAGGCGGAAGCTGTTGAACGGCCCCATCGTCCGGTTCAGTTCGCGGGTCTGTTCGCTGCAGGCGTAGAGGCTGCAGTAGGGCGCCAGCCAGGCGTACTTGTAGTCCTTGCGCAGCTCGCTCATGTCCTGCTTGGCGCCGCTGCGTTGGGCGAACGCCGCCGGATCGCGCGCGCCTTGCAGCACGCGCTCGGCCAGGCGCTGCAGGGCGCCCTGGTTCTCGCCGCGCAGGTCGACGCCGTTGGCCTCGGCGAAGGCCGCGATCATCGCCAGCGGCGGCAGGGCGTAGTTGTGATAGGCCAGGGCGCGCTGGCTGCGGCGTATCTCGTTGGCCAGGTAACCCTGGTCGTCGACCTGACCCGCGGCGATGCGGAACTGGCCCACCGACCAGTCGAACAGGTCGCGGCGGTCAGCGATGACGGCCACCGCCATCACCGACCAGGCGGCCCAGTAGCTGTGGTTGTTGATCTTCTTCAGCGGCAGGTCGCTCCACTCGCGCACCGTGTGCTCGGCCAGACGCACGAACCAGGCTTCGATGCGCGCGCTCTGCTGCGGGTAGGCGGCCAGCGGCTGCGACGCGGAGAACTTCAGGCGCAGCCAGGCGCCGGCCAGGCTGCCGAGCGCCCATTTGCGCATCGACTTGCCGGTGTGGTTGAACTGCTCGGACGCCAGCGCATCGGCGCTGGCCCACTGGTCGAGCCAGTCGATGGCGCAGTCCAGGCGCCCCTGCTGACCGGTGCGCATATAGCCGGTGATCATCCGCCCGGCTTCCTTTTCCAGGCGGGTGATGGGCGCGGTCTGCGCGCGGAAGTTCTGCTCCGCCTGGCGGTTGAGCGTGGCGCGGGCGCTGCCTGAACCCTCGTATTTGCTGGTGAACTGCAGCGCACCGGTGTAGGGCGCAGGCGTCACCGGGCAGCTGGGCGCCTGGCCGCCGTGCTGCCGTACCGGCGCCAGGTAGCCGGGCGGCGGCTGCAGCGCGGCGAAGGC
>NZ_AVOF01000156.1:0-7445 GCF_000465935.2 Pseudomonas sp. EGD-AK9 | reverse complement strand
ACAGCTCCTACAGGCAGGGCCGCCTGGACGAGGCATTATGCGTTTTGATCCACGAATGACTAACTGCCGCGTGCTAGACTCGCGCGCTTTCGTTCTGTGGTGATTGTCCTTCGTGCCCCACGCTGCCCTTGCCCATCCGCCGCGCTGGCTGACCTGCGCCCAGCTGCATCCGCAGCCGACCGCCGGGGTGCGCGACTGGCTGTTCAACCAGGACTCGCTGACCCGCCGCCTGACTGCCCTGTCCAACGACGGTTTCTCGGTAACGCCGCTACAGGAAGGTTGGCAGCGTCTGCGCAATGACGAGTGCGCCGCCCTCGGCGTGGCCGAGGGCAGCCAAGGCTGGGTGCGCGAGGTGTACCTGCGCGGCCACGGCCAGCCCTGGGTATTCGCCCGCAGCGTGGCGGCGCGCAGCGTACTGGAAGGCTCCGGGCTGAACCTGGCCGAGTTGGGCAGCCGTTCGCTCGGCGAGCTGCTGTTCAGCGATCGCGCCTTCGACCGCGGCGAGCTGCAGGCCTGTCGCTATCCCGCTGCCTGGCTGCCGCAAGAGGCGCGCGCCGAACGCCTGTGGGCGCGGCGCTCCTGTTTTAGTCGCGGGCCCCTCGGGGTACTGGTGGCCGAGGTGTTTCTACCGCAATTCTGGGCCGCAGCTGCTATCGAGCCTTAGGCCGGGGCAAGCGAAGCGGTACCCATCACCTGCATAGCCATGATGGGTTACGCCGTTACGCGCCTAACCCATCCTACACATCTCTCCCTTATACTCCGCGCAACCTCCACGGAGACGCTTCGATGTACACCCGCCTGCTGCAATCGACCACCCGCCTGCACCCGCGCGCCTGGGACTTCATCCAGCTGATGCGCCTGGACAAGCCGATCGGTATCTACCTGCTGCTGTGGCCGACGCTGTGGGCGCTATGGGTGGCGGCCGAAGGCGTGCCCAGCGCGAAGAACCTGTTCGTCTTCGTCGTCGGCGTGATCCTGATGCGCGCCGCCGGCTGCGTGATCAACGACTACGCCGACCGTAACTTCGACGGCCACGTCAGCCGCACCCGGGCCCGCCCGCTGGCCAGCGGCAAGATCCAGCCGCGCGAGGCGCTGATCCTGTTCGCCGTGCTGGTGGCGCTGAGCTTCGGCCTGGTGCTGCTGACCAACGCCGCGACCATCTGGCTGTCGTTCGGCGGCCTGGCCCTGGCGGCCTGCTACCCCTTTATGAAGCGCTACACCTTCTACCCCCAGGTGGTGCTCGGCGCGGCCTTCTCCTGGGGCATGCCGATGGCCTTCACCGCCGAGACCGGCAGCCTGCCGCCCGAGGCCTGGCTGCTGTACATCGCCAACCTGCTGTGGACCGTTGCGTACGACACCTACTACGCCATGGCCGACCGCGAGGACGACCTGAAGATCGGGGTCAAGTCCACCGCCATCCTGTTCGGCGACGCCGACCGTCTGATCATCGCCACCCTGCAGGGCCTGGCGCTGCTCTGCCTGCTGCTGGCCGGCGCGCGTTTCGAGCTGGGGCTCTGCTTCCACGCCGGCCTGCTGGTCGCCGCCGTCTGCTTCGCCTGGGAATACCACGCCACGCGCAACCGCAAGCCCATGGCCTGCTTCAACGCCTTCCTGCACAACCACTGGGCGGGGCTGGCGATCTTCGTCGGCATAGTGCTGGACTACGCCTGGCGCTGAAGCAGGCCGCGCACCTGTCATATCGCTGCAATAATTCCGTTATCTAATGCGGCGCAGACAGATGAACGAACCGAGGCGGTACCCATGGTTGGCAAGAACATCCTGATCGTCGACGACGAAGCACCGATCCGCGAGATGATCGCGGTGGCCCTGGAGATGGCCGGCTACGAGTGCCTGGAGGCGGAGAACACCCAGCAGGCCCATGCCGTCATCGTCGACCGCAAACCCGACCTGATCCTGCTCGACTGGATGCTGCCCGGCACCAGCGGCATCGAGCTGGCCCGCCGCCTCAAGCGCGACGAGCTGACCTGCGACATTCCGATCATCATGCTTACCGCCAAGGGCGAAGAGGACAACAAGATCCAGGGCCTGGAAGTCGGCGCCGACGACTACATCACCAAGCCCTTCTCCCCGCGCGAGCTGGTCGCCCGTCTCAAGGCCGTGCTGCGCCGCGCCGGGCCCAGCGACAGCGAGGCGCCGATCGAGGTTGGCGGCCTGCTGCTCGACCCCATCAGCCACCGCGTCACCATCGACGGCAAACCCGCCGAGATGGGCCCCACCGAATACCGCCTGCTGCAGTTCTTCATGACCCACCAGGAGCGGGCCTATACCCGCGGCCAACTGCTCGATCAGGTCTGGGGCGGCAACGTCTACGTCGAGGAACGCACCGTCGACGTGCATATCCGCCGCCTGCGCAAGGCCCTCGGTGATGCCTACGAAAACCTGGTGCAGACGGTGCGCGGCACCGGGTATCGTTTCTCCACCAAAGGCTGATCGCTGGCGCGGAGCTTCTGCGCACGCGCTCTGCTGACAAGGATGCGCTCCATCGTGAACCAAGACTGGCGTGGCGCCGTGGTGCGTCGCCTGCTGCTGCTGATCGGCGCCTGCCTGCTGCTGGGCCTGGTCACCGGCGAATATGCCTGGGCCCTGGCCGCCGGCCTGGCCGTCCACCTGGGCTGGACCCTCAGCCAGCTGCTGCGCCTGCACAAGTGGCTGCGCGAGCACAAACCCGACGAGCCGCCGCCGGACGGCTACGGCCTGTGGGGCGAGGTGTTCGACAGCATCTATCACCTGCAGCGGCGCAACGAGAAGGCGCGCGGCCGTTTGCAGGCGGTGATCGATCGCGTGCAGGAGTCCACCGCGGCGCTCAAGGACGCGGTGGTGATGCTCGACAGCCAGGGCAACCTGGAGTGGTGGAACCGCGCCGCCGAGACCCTGCTGGGCCTGAAGACGCCGCAGGACAGCGGCCAGCCCATCGCCAACCTGGTGCGCGACCCGCGTTTCAAGGACTACTTCGAGCGCGGCAACTATGCCGAGGCGCTGGAGATTCCCTCGCCGGTCAACGACCGCCGTCGTTTGCAATTCCATATCACCCAGTACGGCAACCGCGAGCACCTGCTGCTGGTGCGCGACGTCACCCGCCTGCATCAGCTGGAGCAGATGCGCAAGGACTTCGTCGCCAACGTCTCCCACGAGCTGCGCACGCCGCTGACGGTGATCGCCGGCTACCTGGAGACCCTGCTGGACAACGTCGAGGCGGTCAATCCGCGCTGGCTGCGGGCGCTGCAGCAGATGCAGCAGCAGGGCGCGCGCATGCAGACGCTGCTCAACGACCTGCTCTTGTTGGCCAAGCTGGAGGCCACCGACTACCCCTCGGACAACCAGCCGGTGGCGGTCGACCTGCTGCTGCTGTCGATCAAGAACGACGCCCAGGCGCTGTCCGGCGAGCAGCACCATCGCATCAGCCTGGAAGCCGACCCGCACCTCAGGCTCAAGGGCAGCGAGGCGGAGTTGCGCAGCGCCTTCTCCAACCTGGTGTTCAATGCGGTGAAGTACACCCCGGCCGGCGGCGAGATCCGCATCCGCTGGCAGGGCGACGAGCAGGGCGCGCACCTCAGCGTGCAGGACACCGGCATGGGCATCGAGGCCAAGCACCTGCCGCGGCTGACCGAGCGTTTCTACCGGGTCGACTCCAGCCGTGCCAGCAACACCGGCGGTACCGGCCTCGGCCTGGCCATCGTCAAGCACGTGCTGCTGCGCCATCGCGGCAATCTGGCGATCGTCAGCGTGCCGGGCAAGGGCAGTACCTTCACCTGTCATTTCGCCCCGGCGCAGGTGGTGCAGCGCGTCCGCTGAGGCCGCCTCGGCTCTTGCAAAGCGTCGCGCCAGCCCCCACCCTCTAGCGGTCATTGGCCAACCCGAATCCCCATGGACCCTTCCACGAGCCTCTCCGCTTCCACCTACTTCGCCGACTTCGGCCTCGTCCTGTTCGCCCTGTTTCTGGTCCTGCTCAACGGCTTCTTCGTCGCCGCCGAGTTCGCCATCGTCCGCCTGCGTGCCACCAAGGTCGACGCCCTGGCCGAGGCGCACGGCTGGCGCGGGCATATCCTGCGCACCGTGCACAACCAGATGGACGCCTACCTGTCGGCCTGTCAGCTGGGCATCACCCTGGCCTCGCTGGGCCTGGGCTGGGTCGGCGAGCCGGCCTTCGCCCACCTGCTCGAGCCGCTGCTCGGCGCCCTGGGCGTGGAGTCGCCCAAGCTGGTGCACGGCATCGCCTTCTTCACCGCGTTCTCGATCATTTCCTACCTGCACATAGTGGTCGGCGAGCTGGCGCCCAAGTCCTGGGCGATCCGCAAGCCCGAGCTGCTTTCGCTGTGGACGGCGGCGCCGCTGTACGCCTTCTACTGGCTGATGTACCCGGCGATCTTCGTCCTCAACGCCAGCGCCAACGCCATCCTGCGCGTCGCCGGCCAGGGCGAGCCGGGGCCGCACCACGAGCACCACTACAGCCGAGACGAGCTCAAGCTGATCCTCCACTCCAGCCGCGCCAGCGCGCCCAGCGACCAGGACATGCGCGTGCTGGCCTCGGCGGTGGAGCTCGGCGAGCTGGAAGTGGTGGACTGGGCCAACTCGCGCGAGGACCTGGTGTACCTGGAGCTCAATGCCAGCCTCGACCAGGTGTTCGCCACCTTCCGCCGGCACAAGTACAGCCGCTACCCGATCTTCGACGAGAGCAAGGGCGAGTTCGTCGGCGTGCTGCATATCAAGGACCTGCTGCTGCACCTGTCGCTGCTGGAGATGCTGCCCTCGGCGCTCAAGCTGGGCGAACTGATGCACCCGCTGGAGCGGGTCAACCGGCACATGCCGCTGTCGCAGCTGCTCGAACAGTTCCGCCAGGGCGGCGCGCACTTCGCCCTGGTCGAGGAGGCCGACGGCAAGGTGATCGGCTACCTGACCATGGAGGACGTGCTCGAGGCCCTGGTCGGCGATATCCAGGACGAGCACCGCAAGGCCGAGCGCGGCATCCTCGCCTACCAGCCGGGCAAGCTGCTGGTGCGCGGCGACACGCCGCTGGCCAAGGTCGAGCGCCTGCTCGGCGTCGACCTCGACCATATCGAGGCCGAGACCCTGGCCGGGCTGATCTACGACTACCTCAAGCGCATGCCCGAGGAGGAAGAGGTGCTGGAAACCGACGGCCTGCGCATCATCGTCAAGAAGATGAAGGGGCCCAAGGTGGTGCTGGCCAAGGTGCTCAAGCTCGACTGACGCCTGGCCGTGGCGCGCCGATGCCGCGCAACGCCGGACGGCAGCGGCGCAGCAGCAGGACCAGGGTCACGGCGTACAGGCCGATCACCGTCAGGCCCACCCAGTGGATCTCGAACGGGGTGAACTTGAAGGCCAGCACCAGGACGCCGAGCAGGGTGAAGTGGCAGGCCAGGAAGCGCCCGCGGCCCAGGCGCTGCACGCTGAGGCCGAGGTTGTCGCTGTACAGGCGCACCAGCGAATCCACCGAGTTGATCACGAAGATCACCCCCACGGCGAGCATCGCCAGCTTCCACAGCGGGGCGATGGCGATGTTCTCGGCGAAATGGTGGTGCAGCACGGCGAACCAGATTGCCAGCGGAATCGACGGGATGATCAGCAGCGCCAGCAGCAGCTGGTAGGTCTTCAGGCCGCCGACGAAGCGCGAGACGAACTGGCCGATCATGATGCTCCAGGCGAACCACCAGAACAGGTAGAAGGCGTGGTAGTCGCTCAGCGGCAGGACGAAGCGCGGCAGCTCGGCGAAGTAGCCGCTGCCGATGGCCGCCGCCGCCGCGGCGAAATGCTCGGGGCCGACCCCACCGACCAGCGCCATGGCCAGGATCAGGGCGAAGAACAGCCAGGTGGAGGCGACGCTGAGGATCTTCAGGTAGCGGATATCGGTGCTGGAGTAGATCGCCGCCAGGAGGATCGCCACCACCGTCAGGTACTGCCAGGCCTCGCCGACCTCGGGGGCGTACCAGGCGATATTGACCAGGAACAGGTAGGCGGTGAAGGCGCAGGTGGCGACTATCACCAGGTTGTTCACCAGCTTCACCGGACGCAGCTCGAACAGTTTGACCTTGGGTTCGATCACGCAGAAGTAGAAGGTGGTGATGAAGTACAGCAGCCAGACCAGGAAGCCCCAGAAGCCGAAGGCCACCGCCAGCGGGTTGGAGAACTGGTAGGGCGCCTCGCTGGCGTACACCGGGAATTCGGTGAGCGGGAAGATGATCAGGCCCATGTCCAGGCCCGAGGTGAAGAGGATGGCGAGGAAGGTGAACAGCCCCACCGGCTCGCTGCCGGTGCAGCGTAGCCGGCCCCAGCGCAGCAGCACCCAGAGGGTCAGAGCGAGGAGGGCGAAGATCGCCGCGGAGAGAATCGCGTTCATCGGTGCGTGGCCTCGTGCTTTCTTGTTGGAATCGCCCGGTTTTCCCCGGGAGGCCCTGGATACTGCTTCAACCCCGGCCCGCGGACATATCCGAGGGCGTCACGTTGCGTACCGATTACGGCCATGCGGCGCCCCAACCTCCGTCTGGAGGGGGCGCCGCGCGCTTGGCTGGCGAACCCTATCTGGAGTAGGGTCGGTGTGAGCGGGCGCGGAAGGAGAGGGCGATGCGCAAGTGGCAATGCGTGGTCTGCGGTTTCATCTATGACGAGGCCGAGGGCCTGCCCGAAGAGGGCATAGATCCCGGCACGGCCTGGGAGGACATTCCCGCCGACTGGGTATGCCCGGACTGCGGCGTGGGCAAGGCGGATTTCGAGATGATCGAAGTGTCCTGAGCGGCACGGTTTCTTTCACTGGATCAATGGCGACGGCCCGCGGGCCGTCGCGTCGTATGCGAAGCGAGGAGTTGTGAACATGAGTGCACCTGTGGTGATCGTCGGCACCGGCCTGGCCGGCTACAACCTGGCCAAGGAATGGCGCAAGCTGGACGGCGATACGCCGCTGCTGCTGATCACCGCCGACGACGGGCGCTCCTACTCCAAGCCGATGCTGTCCACCGGTTTCGGCAAGAACAAGGACGCCGACGGCCTGGCCATGGCCGAGATGGGCGCCATGGCCGAGCAGCTCAAGGCCGAGATCCGCACCCACACCCGCATCACCGGCATCGACCCGGAGCACCAGCGCCTGTGGATCGGCGAGGAAGCCGTGGCCTATCGCGACCTGGTGCTGGCCTGGGGCGCCGAGCCGATCCGCGTGCCGGTGGAAGGCGACGCGCAGGACGCCATCTACCCGATCAACGACCTGGAGGACTACGCGCGCTTTCGCGCGGCGGCGGCCGGCAAGCGCCGCGTGCTGCTGCTCGGCGCCGGGCTGATCGGCTGCGAGTTCGCCAACGATCTCAGCGCCGGCGGCTATCAGGTCGAGCTGGTGGCGCCCTGCGAGCAGGTCATGCCCGGCCTGCTGCTGTCGTGCGTGGGTATCGATGCCAACAGCGGCGTCTATCGCTTTACCTTCG
>NZ_AVOF01000155.1:0-7476 GCF_000465935.2 Pseudomonas sp. EGD-AK9 | reverse complement strand
CCTGCACTAGAACAACGGTGACGCCGAGCTGACCCTGCTCGACGAGCACAACGCACTGTGGCGACGGCGCCTGCCGTTTCGCGACGAACAGAGCCTGCTCACCCCGCTGCGCCTTCCTGCAGTCGCTGCTGACCGGCGCAACGCCTGCTGCGGCGCTGGGCGCGCAGCGGCGCGGCGGGCAGCAGCTGGTAGTAGAGGATTTCCAGCGCCGGCCCGGCATCGCCGCTGTCCAGCGGCAGCATGGCGTTGCGCCGGTACAGCAGCGACTGCAGGAAGCGCTGCAGCGGGGTGAGCAGGCTCTGTTCGTCGCGAAACGGCAGGCGCCGTCGCCACAGTGCGTTGTGCTCGTCGAGCAGGGTCAGCTCGGCGTCACCGTTGTTCTCGTGCAGGCGATAGAACAGTTGGATGCACTGCGGCCGGCCCATCGGCAGGATCAGCGCCAGGTCATCGCCGTCCAGCGCGTGACGGTCCAGGTGCAGTGGGCTGTACAGCTCCTGCTCGCCGCCGAGGTGGTCGAGCAGCGCCGGCAAATCGCCCAGCACGGCATGGCTGACCTGTCCCGGGGTCAGCTGCAGCACGTGGTAGTGCTGGCGGATCTGCACCAGGTAGCGCGCCTGGCGGCCCTCGGCGTAGGTGGCGAGCAGGTCGCGCAGTAGCTCCTCGACCCGCTCGGCGATGGCCGTCGCGCGGTTGCGGCAGAAGCAGCGCACCTGCACCTGGGGTTGCGCGCCGTCCGGCGGCAGGCTGTTGAGCAGGTCGCGCAGGCAGTCGAGCAGGGCGTCGGCGCCGTCGTAGCGGCTGACCTGCAACTCGTTCCAGCTGTTGAGCACGATCTGGTCGAGGGTCAGTACCAGGTTCTCGCGCACCCCGGAATAACCCAGGGCGTCGGTGCGCCCGCTGGTCATGTGCACGTTCATCTGGCTGTGCTGCGGCAGCGGGTCGACGCCGACGTTGACCAGCAGCAGCACCTGGCTGGGGCGGCTGGCACGCAGCAGGGCGGCCTCCGCCACGCTGGGCAGCGGCAGGGGGAAGGCCTGCTGCAGGCTGGCGATCAGGTTGGACAGCTCGAACTCGCTGAGATCGCTGTTGCCCGGGTGCAGCGACAGCCGCGTGCTGGCGTCGATCACGCCGTTGCGGTGGCACCAGGCGAGCAGTTCGATCAGCTCGCGGGCGCGCTTCAGCGGGGCGAAGTCGGGCCATTCCTGGGTGCCCAGGCTGCCGTTGAACAGCGCCCATTGATGTTCCTCGGGCGATTCCGGGCTGGGGTGGCGCACCAGGGTCAGGGTGTCCTCGGCCAGGTCCGGGGCGATGCCCGGGTTGATGAACTCGACCTTGCCGGCCTTGCGCTCGAAGGCGGCGTAAAGGCGTCGGCCGAGCACGTTGAGGTCGCGGTTGTTCAGCGAGCTGCCAGTCTGTGCGCTGCGGGCGAACTGGGAGAGGAAGCGGTAGCTGTAGGTCAGTTCGTTGACCAGCACGCGCCGCTCGGCGCCGACCTGGCGCACCTTCCACTGGCTGCGGCTGTCGAGCAGGCTGAGCTGGCGCGCATCCCAGCCCCACTCGCCGGTCAGGCGTTCGAGCAGCAGGCGCTGCCAGCTCTTGGTGCGGCCGCGGGTCGGCGGCCGGCTGATCTTCTTGTTCACCTTCAGGTACAGGCAGCGGCGAATCAGCTCCAGGCGCTCGCGGTCGCCGCGGGCGCCGAGGTACTCCTCCAGGCGCCGGTAGACGACGATATAGGGGTCGAGCTCGTCGAGGTCGAGGCGGCCCTCGAACACCGCCTGCTTGAAGCGCAGCGACAGGCACTCGACCCTGGGGTGCTCGCTGGCGTAGACCTCGGTGAGCAGCAGCTTGAGCACCGACTTGTAGGGCGACTCGATGCCCTTGTACAGCTGCCACATGCCGGCGCCGATGAACTCCTCCGGCGGGATATGCGCCAGGTGGCCGAGGTCGAGCACGTCCTCGGCGCGCACGAAGCGCTTGCTCAGCAGGGTGCGGCAGTAGTCGTGGTAGCGCGGCTCTTCGTAGACCGGCACCAGCCACCAGATCGGCGTGCGTCCGCCGAGCCAGATCGCCGTGCGGTAGAACTCGTCGAGCAGCAGGTAGTGTTGGGTGGTGCCGCAGTCGTCGGAGCTCAGCTGCGCCTCGCGCGCGCCCTGGGCGAAGCGCTGCGGGTCGACCAGGAACAGGTGCACCTCGGCGCCCTGGGTGGCGGCCCAGCTCTCCAGCTGGTCGCACTTCTTGCGCAGGTCCTGCAGTTCCCGGGCGCTGAGGGTCGGCGCGTGGCACAGCCACAGGTCCATGTCGCTCTGCTCGGCCTGCGCCACGGTGCCCAGGCTGCCCATCAGGAACAGGCCGTGCAGCGGCGCGGCGCCCTGGCCACGGCGCGGCTTGTAGACGAAGGAGCGGGTCAGACGCTGGACTTCGGCGAGCACCTCGTCGTCCGGCTCGAAGCCGCTCAGGCCGGCCGGCGTGCTGGCGCAGACATAGCCCGGCAGCAGCGGATGGTTGACGTGCAGCAGCAGTGGCAGCAGCTTGAGCACCAGCTGCTGGCGCGTCGACAGGCCCTGCCGCGCGCGCTGCAGGCGGCCCTGGTTGATCTGCAGAAAGCGCGCGCGCAGCTGCGCCAGCACCTTGCGGTCGATGCCGTCGTCGATGTCCGGGCGAATTTCCAGGGTGCGCGTCATGCTCGAGCTCTACGGGGAATGGTGCAAGCCTATCAGCGGCGCGCATCCACTGCAGTGCCTGACGCTATATCGCCCGCCGGGGCCGATAGTGTAGGGCGGCGGGCGAAGGATCTTGCTTAAGCGGGCGCCTTGCTGGTGCTGAGAATGGTCAGCAGGCTCTGCGCGTGTTCGGCGGCATCGATGCCCAGGCTGGTCAGGTAGCCACCGTCGGCCTGGCTGACCAGGCCCTTCTCATGCAGGCGGGTGATGGCGCCCTGCGCCTTGAACGAGGCGTTGTTGTGCACCTTGAGCCCCTCCTGGTGATTGTCCAGGTTGTACAGGGCGAGGATTTCCAGCTCGTCGATCAGTTCGGGGGTAAAGGATTTCATGGCGACTCCGCTCTTGTTGTTATAAGGCCGACGCGACTGCCGGGCTTGGGTCTATGCAGTGTAGTGAGGGATTTGCGCGCTCGCCCGTGCGACCTTCGCCGCATTCAGTCCTGCTGCTCGGGCAACTCCGGCAGGGCGCGCAGGGCCTGCTCGTACCAGGCGGCATCGAACGGGCGGTCGTCGCGCAGCATGGCGTCGACCTCGTGGGCCAGCACCAGGGCCATCAGCTGGAGGATTTCCTCGCGCGCATAGCCGACCAGGCTGAGCTTGTTGTATGCCGCCTGCGCGGCGGCCGGCTCGCCGGCCTCCAGCTGGTTCTCGATGGCCTGGACCAGGGTGGCTTCGGCGAAGTCTTCTTCGTTGTCGTCGTTGTCGTCGTGGTCGCTCATGCGAGGGATTCTCCGCTAGGTGTTGCGTGCCGCCTGCCTTCTTCCGCTGGAGAAAAGGCAGGCCCGTTGCGCTGCTCGTTCAGCGTGCCGCCAGCAGCTCGCGGCCACGCACCACGGCGGCGCGCACCTGGTTCGGCGCGGTGCCGCCGATATGGTCGCGAGCATTGACCGAGCCTTCCAGAGTCAGCACGGCGAACACGTCCTGCTCGATCTCGCCGCTGAACTGGCGCAGCTCGTCCAGGCTCATCTCGGCCAGGTCCTTGCCGCTGTCCACGCCGTATTTCACCGCATGACCGACGATCTCGTGGCAGTCGCGGAACGGCAGGCCCTTGCGCACCAGGTAGTCGGCCAGGTCGGTGGCGGTGGAGAAGCCGCGCAGCGCCGCCTCGCGCATGATCGCGCGCTTGGGTTTGATCGCCGGGACCATGTCGGCGAAGGCTCGCAGCGAATCGCGCAGGGTGTCGGCGGCGTCGAACAGCGGTTCCTTGTCTTCCTGGTTGTCCTTGTTGTAGGCCAGCGGCTGGCCTTTCATCAGGGTCAGCAGGCCCATCAGCGCGCCGAACACACGGCCGCTCTTGCCGCGTACCAGCTCCGGTACGTCGGGGTTTTTCTTCTGCGGCATGATCGAGCTGCCGGTGCAGAAACGGTCCGGCAGGTCGATAAACTGGAACTGGGCGCTGGTCCACAGCACCAGCTCTTCGGAGAAGCGCGACAGGTGCATCATCGCCAGGGAGGCGGCGGCGCAGAATTCGATGGCGAAGTCGCGATCCGACACGCCGTCCAGGGAGTTGCCGCCAACGGCGTCGAAACCCAGCAACTGTGCGGTGATCTCGCGCTGGATCGGGTAGGTGGTGCCGGCCAGCGCGGCGCTGCCCAGGGGCATGCGGTTTGTGCGCTTGCGGCAGTCCACCAGGCGCTCGTAGTCGCGCGACAGCATCTCGAACCAGGCCAGCAGGTGGTGGCCGAAGGTCACCGGCTGGGCGGTCTGCAGGTGGGTGAAGCCGGGCATGATGGTGTCCGCCTCGGCTTCGGCCAGACCCAGCAGGCCCTGCTGCAGGCGGGTGATCTCGGCGAGGATCAGGTCGATCTCGTCGCGCAGCCATAGGCGGATGTCGGTGGCCACCTGGTCGTTGCGCGAGCGCCCGGTGTGCAGCTTCTTGCCGGTGACGCCGATGCGGTCGGTCAGGCGCGCCTCGATATTCATGTGCACGTCTTCCAGGTCGACGCGCCAGTCGAACTGGCCGGCCTCGATCTCGGCCTGGATCTGCCCCAGGCCGTCGATGATCGCATCGCGCTCGGCGTCTGTGAGCACGCCGACCTTGGCCAGCATGCTGGCGTGGGCGATGGAACCCATGATGTCGTGGCGATACAGGCGCTTGTCGAATTCGACCGAGGCGGTGAAGCGGGCGACGAAGGCGTCGACGGGCTCGCTGAAGCGGCCGCCCCAGGATTGGTTGGTTTTTTCGCTGCTCATGGCACGTGCTCTGGTTCGGGCTCTGGATCGGGCGGGCCGCGTGCGGCGGCCGGCATGGCGGACAAAGTGCGCCGATAATAACAGGGTCGGCGGCCCTTTCGCCGCGCCGCGTTTGCCGCCCGGCAGGCGTCGGCGCTGTCGGCTGCTTCACAATTTTGTCGCGGCGGCGGCATTTCGGTGCTTTATTTTGCCCGGCCGGAGCCGTCTGGCTTGCCGGCCCGCCGGGCGACACGGAAACTGCGTCGATGCCAAAACAAGTCCCTGCCAAGAACAACCACAACGCGTCTGCCGACGACTTCTTCGTTCCCGAACTGTGCCAGCCGGAAGCGCTGCTGAGCATGGTGCTGCTGGCCGAGCTGCTGGTGCTGGTGCTGGTGCTGTCCGAGCCGATGCTGCCCGGCTTCGACTGGGTGCGCCTGGCGCTGACCTCGCTGTTCGTGCAGTGGATCGTGCTGCTTTCGGCGGCGCTGCTGTGCCGCCTGCGGCCGCTGCTGGCGCGCCTGCGTCCGGCGCTGGCCGGCGGCCTGTGCTGCGCCCTGGTGGTGCTGCTGACCCTGGGCTGCACGGCGGTGGCCGACTACTACGAGCTGGGCGGGCCGCTGCCACGCAGCGGCGAGGTCAACCTTTATCTGCGCCATGCATTGATCGGCCTGATCATGTCCGCGCTGCTGCTACGCTATTTCTACCTGCAGAGCCAATGGCGGCGGCAGGAGCAGGCCGAGCTGCGCGCGCGCATCGAATCGCTGCAGGCGCGCATCCGCCCGCATTTTCTGTTCAACAGCCTGAACAGCATCGCCAGCCTGGTGGCGGTCGACCCACTCAAGGCCGAACAGGCGGTGCTGGATCTGTCCGACCTGTTTCGCGCCAGCCTGGCCAAGCCCGGCAGTCTGGTGCCCTGGAAGGAGGAACTGGAACTGGCGAAACGATATCTGTCGATCGAGCACTATCGGCTCGGCGAACGGCTACAGTTGCAGTGGGAGGTCGAGGGTGTGCCGGAGGATCTGCCGATTCCCCAGCTGACCCTGCAACCGCTGTTGGAAAATGCGTTGATCTACGGCATTCAGCCGCGCATCGAGGGCGGCTTGGTGCGGATCGAGGCGGACTACCAGGATGGTGTGTTCAGCTTGTGTGTCAGCAATCCGTATGAAGAGCGGGGCGAGCAGCACCCGTCGCGGGGAACGCACCAAGCGCTGAGCAATATCGACGCGCGCCTGGCGGCACTTTTCGGGCCGCGCGCCAGTCTCAGCGTGGAGCGCCGTGACGGCCGCCATTACAGCTGTCTACGCTATCCTTGTGCGAGACTCACGCAGGAAGCCAGAGCAATATGAATGTCCTGATCGTCGACGACGAACCCCTCGCCCGCGAGCGCCTCAGCCGCATGGTCGGCGAACTCGAGGGCTACCGGGTCCTGGAGCCCGCCGCCAGCAATGGCGAGGAGGCCCTGACCCTGATTGACAGCCTCAAGCCGGACGTGGTCCTGCTGGATATCCGCATGCCCGGGCTGGACGGTCTGCAGGTCGCCGCCAAGCTGTGCGAGCGCGAGGCGCCGCCGGCGGTGATCTTCTGCACGGCGCACGACGAATTCGCCCTGGAAGCCTTCCAGGTCAGCGCGGTCGGCTACCTGGTCAAGCCGGTGCGCGCCGAGAGCCTCAGCGAGGCGCTGAAGAAGGCCGAGCGGCCCAACCGGGTGCAGCTGGCGGCGCTGACCCGGCCGGCCGCCGAGAGCGGCAGCGGCCCGCGCAGCCATATCAGCGCCCGTACGCGCAAGGGCATCGAGCTGATCCCGCTGGATCACGTGGTCTATTTCATCGCCGATCACAAGTACGTGACCCTGCGCCACGAGGGTGGCGAGGTGCTGCTGGACGAGCCGCTGAAGGCCTTGGAAGACGAGTTCGGCGAGCGCTTCGTGCGCATCCACCGCAACGCCCTGGTCGCCCGCGAGCGCATCGAGCGCCTGCAGCGCACGCCGCTGGGGCACTTCCAGCTGTTCCTCAAGGGGCTGGAGGGCGATTCGCTGGTGGTCAGCCGGCGCCATGTGGCCGGGGTGCGCAAGCTGATGCAGTCGCTGTAAGCGCCGGGTGCCGGCTGCGGCCGATAGCCGCCACCCATCAGCTGGCGCCGGGCGAGCCTGTTATGATTCGCGGCAATCCGTTTTCTGGAATTTGCCCCATGTCCCGCGAAATCCGTATCGCCACCCGTAAGAGTGCCCTGGCCCTGTGGCAGGCCGAGCACGTCAAAGCCCGTCTCGAAGCGGCCCACCCTGGCCTCAAGGTCAGCCTGGTGCCCATGGTCAGCCGCGGCGACAAACTGCTCGACGCGCCGCTGGCGAAGATCGGCGGCAAGGGCCTGTTCGTCAAGGAGCTGGAAACCGCGCTGCTGGAGAACCAGGCCGACATCGCCGTGCACTCGATGAAGGACGTGCCGATGGACTTCCCCGAAGGCCTGGGCCTGTACTGCATCTGCGAGCGCGAAGACCCGCGCGACGCCTTCGTTTCCAATAGCCATGCCAGCCTCGACGCGCTGCCGGCCGGCAGCGTGGTCGGCACCTCCAGCCTGCGCCGCCA